>NZ_JBFUCI010000488.1:0-4365 GCF_056405335.1 Variovorax sp. P1_H12_2 | reverse complement strand
CCGTTGGGAAGGGCGTTCGGGCTCTCGTTGAACTGGATGTTGACGTTCGTGTCGCCGGGCGCCTGCGTGAACGGCAGTTCCAGGAAACTCTGCCCGAAGTTGATCGAGTGCGTCACGGAGCCCGTATGCACTAGCGTGACGCGCTGGATCGGCAGGGACGACGCAACCGTGATTCCGACGCTGGAGCCCAGATTCACCTGGGCCGGCGCCGTGTTGATGATCGGGCGCGTAGCGGGTTGGCCGGTACTGTCGAACAGATAGGGCGGCGAATAGACCTCTGCATTGAGGTTCACGACGGGGCCGGGCGAGCCGCCGCCCGCCGATAGCACCGTGGCGTCGGGAAGCAGCAGCGCGTTCGAGTGGTATAGGCGCGGCTTCTGCGCCGCCGCGCCGACAGTCCACTGATTCGTGCCCGGATCCCAGATCATGGCTTTGAAGGCGGTGTCGACCAGTTGGTTGTCCGTCGCGGAGCCGCCGGTGACCAGCACCTTGCCGTCCGGCAGCACGGTTGCGGTGCCCCAGACGCGGTTCGCTCCCGGCCCTGTCACGGCCGTAGCCACGGGCGTGTCGCCGTTGACGTTGAGCACCACCGCGGTGCCGTCGTCCGCTATCAGGAGGACCTTGCCGCGGTCGTAGACGGCCCACGGCAACATCCAGTTGATCGTCTTCGGCAGCGTTCCGATCTGCGTCATGCTTTGCGTGCCGATGTCGATGCTGTACAGCTTGTCTGCACTGGCGACCAGCACCTTTCCATTCGGGGCCAGGAAGGCGCGCGGATATACAAAGTCGGCTGGCCAGCTCGTGATCCCCGCGAGGCGCGTCCAGCTGCCTGGCCCCTGCGCCGGCGTGTAGATCTCGGGGATGGGCGAGCCCGAGCCCGTGATGTCGACGCCGGCGAGCGTCAGCACCCGCCCGTTGGCCAGGGGGACTACCGTGGCGTACCAGCGCGCAAAAGACATCGGCGGACCGGCAGTGATCTGGTTGTTGGACGGATCGAAGAGATTGACGTCCGGCACTCCGAAGTTGACGCGGTTCGGGTCGACCCCCCGGCTGTCGCCACCGGCCAGCAGCACCCGTCCCGCAGGCAGCACCGTTTGCGCCGAGCAAAACATATCGGTGACGGGGGTGACCGTCTTCAGAAACAGGCTGTGCGCGTTGGTGGCCGGCGTCCACACGTCATAACACATGGCACCCTGACACAGAGCACCCTGCGCACCGCTCTGGTCGCTGCCATAGCTCATCACCTTGCCGTCGGGCGTCAACACCATATGGATGGCGTTGATCGGCCAGGTCGTGGACACCGACCATTGGCCGACGCTGTTGGGCGCGGGCGCGGGCGCGGGCGCGGGCGCGGGCGCGACGGCCGCTGCCCCGCTGGGCTGCACGCTGCCGTTCGTCGTGCTGGGCAGCAGCCTGCCGGTCGTGCTTCCGCGGTCGATGGGTGCCGGATGGTCTTTTTCGTTCGCTCTTTGCGCGGCGATCTCGGCGGGCGTCGTGACCTTGTGCAATGCGCTCTTCGGCGGGGGCGCTGGCTCGATGGGCGGCAACGGGGAGGCGGCTCCTGCCTCAGTGATCGACGCCGCGGCGGCGGGGGCGCCGGCTACCGCGCCGGTACCCGTAGCGGTCGCGGATTCTTGGGGGCCCGTACCGACAGCCGAGGTGCCGGTGACCCCGCTGCCGTCGCCTCCGCAAGCTGCCAATGCCAAGGGGACGCACACGGCAACCCATCTGAACTCAGGGAGATCGACCGGATGGGTGCGCATGGCATGACCTCAGACATGAGGACTTTAGAATTATCGCAATTGAGTCCGTCTTCGCGCATCAAGCGCCGATTCGTAAAACGATACAACTGAAACTTATTGTTCGTCGCCGCTGCGGCGGCTGATCGCGTCAAATCCCCTGTCGCTCGTCTCAATCCGTTTGCTTCAGCGCTCGCCGCAAGGCATCGCGCAGCTGCAGGATTGTTGCCAGCTCCGAGTAGGCTACGCCCGAGCGCCAGTGCCCGAATCCCCAATTCTGTGGGCGCGATGCCGTTCAGTTGCCCGCAGGCAGAACGGCGTCAGGCAGCCAGGCGCGCTGCCAGCTGCCGCGCGGTTCGCGCGCTGGCGCCCTTGCCGGTCATCGCCAGCGCCGGGGGGTTGGCCAGCATCCGCTCGAAGACCGCCCGCACTTCTTCCGCGCCGATGTCGTCGATCATCGCCATCGCTTCGGCCATCGGCGTCACGGTCCCGCTGGCGAAGAGTTCTTCGACGGCCTGCTCCATCGTTGCGTAGGTCCCTTCCGCTGCGCGCACGCGGGACACGATCAGCTGGTTCTTCGCCCGCTCCAGGTGCACCGGATCGATGGTGGTGGCCTGCGCACGCAGCAGGCCGCCCGTCGCCGTCACGAGCGCATCCAGCTTGTCCGGGGTCGTGACCGCATGCACCACGAAGTTGGCCCAGACGTCCCCGCTGTCCATCGTGGAATCGGCCGTGTAGGCCAGGCCGAGCCGCTCCCGGACGGTGTCGACCAGGGGCGCCGACATCCCGCCTCCAAACAGGTTGGCCGCCAGCGTTGCCGCAAGGCGCCAGCGCTGCTGCGACATCTCCTCCTGCCGCGCGGGCGCCAGCGGGTAGGCGATGTTCAGGAATACCTGCGACACCTGTGTGAAGCGCCGGGCCATGGCATGACCGACGAACTTCGCGGGCGCCGGCTGTCGCGACACGGGCAAGTCGGCCGACGCGGGCATCGCTGCAAAGAGTTCCCCGGCGAGCGCCACCCAGGCTTCGACGTCGAAGTTCCCGGCCGCCGCGACGACGGTCTTTTCCGCGACGTAGTGGGACTGCACGTGGCGGACCAGGTCGTTCCGGGTAAAGCCTTCGATGTTGCCGACGGTGCCGATCACCGGCATGCCCATCGGGTCGTCGCCCCAGATCGCGCGGTCGAGCAATTCGCTGGAGCTGTCCAGCGGATCCTCCTCGTACTCGATGGCCTCCTGGCGGATCACTTCCAGCTCGCGCTGCAGTTCACTGTCGGGAAATGTGCTGTTCAAGACGATGTCGGCCGTCATGCGCAGCAGCTGCTCCGCGTGCCGGCCCAGGCCGGTCATGAAGTAGCCGGTGGTGTCCTTGCCGGTGAACGCGTTGACGTCCGCTCCCAGCCGCTCCGCATCCATGTTGATGGCCTGAACGGAGCGGGTGGTGGTCCCCTTGAACGCCATGTGCTCCAGCACATGGCCGATGCCGTTGGTCACCGGCGTCTCGTCGCGGGAGCCGACACGCAGGTACACGCCCACACTGGCGCTCTGCACATGGGGAATGTGAATGGCGAGCAGCCTCACCCCGTTTGGAAGCGTGTGGAGGACCGTGGTGGTGCGCTCCGCCTGCAGTTGGACCATGGGTCAGCGGCCTTCCGGCTGTTGCAGCCTGACGCCGATGTCTGCCGAGATGCGCTTGCCTTGAGTCATGGGTGCATTGTCGCTGCGCCCGCAGGAGAAGGACGACGACGGCATCCCGCTGCTGCACCCCGTGGGCTGCTGCCGGTTTCAAAGACACCTTGTCAAGGTCCGGCTGGCCGTGCCTTGCGGTTGAAATCAGGAATCGGTCGACCGGGCGCCGAGAAACAGGCGTCCGACGTCCGGATTTTCAAGCAGTTCGGCGCCCGTGCCCGCCATGGCCACCGACCCCGAAACCAGCGCGTAGCCGATGTCGGCGAATTGCAGGCCCTTCTTCGCGTTCTGCTCGACGATGATGATGGCTTTGCCTTCGTTGCGTTGCAGGTCGGACAGGATTTCAAACACCATGTCGATGAAGCGCGGCTCCAGCCCGATCGAAGGCTCGTCCACCAGCAAGATGCTCGGATTCATCACCAGCGCACGCGAGATTTCGAGCAGGCGCCGCTCTCCGCCCGATAGCACGCGCGCCGGCTGGCGGCGGCGATGGGCCAGGTTGGGGTACTTCGCAAACACGCGTTCGACGGCTTCCCTGGCCTGGTCGGGATGCGCCAGCAGAAAGCCTCCCATCAGGAGGTTTTCCTCCACCGACATGTCGGGGAACACCGAGTTGTCCTGAAGGACGTAGGCGATGCCGGAATGCTTGAGCTTCTGGTTCGGCGGCAAGCGCGTGACGTCCTCGCCGTTGACGCGGATGCTGCCGCCGGTGATGCGCGTGAAGCCGTAGATGGAATGCAGCACCGTGGATTTACCGGCGCCGTTGGGGCCGATCATGCACAGCGACTGACCGGCGGCCACCTGCAGGTTCACGCCGTGGAGAACCTCCATCTTGCCGTAGCCCGCATGGAGGCTCTCGACAGACAGCTGCGGCTTGCCGCCGGCCAGCTCGGCGATGCGCTCGCGCGAAGGCCCCTCGCCGACCAGGAGCGCAGCCT
>NZ_JBFUCI010000487.1:0-4369 GCF_056405335.1 Variovorax sp. P1_H12_2 | reverse complement strand
GTACAGTTTGTTGCCCATCAAGGGACTCCTATAAACACATCAAGAAAAGCGATGGAGTCCCGAGAGCAGCAATCCGACGGAACATCCGCCGAGTTGCGCGAAACTGACCGATCACCGTTTTGCCCCCTGAATTTTGAAGGAAGGCTTGTGCATTATGGGTGAAATGAGTCGAATGCAAGTAGGAATTTGCACTCATCCCCGCACCCCATGACCGGCGTTGGTGTGAGTGCTTGCATACATAGATGCTCGCGGACACGCTACAATCTGCGGGTCATTGGGGAGTAGCCGCCTTCCATCGCGAGAAGGGTTTGCGTCAACAGACTTGTCCTGCCCCGTGCAGGACATGGCGCAAGCAGCGTGCAGCCTGGCGAGACCTTTGACCGTGCGACTTCGGGATTCGGCCGAAGGCGTTGCACGGTCAATTGCGTCTTTCGGCCGTCGGAGTCCCTTTTTCTCATGGAAGCTTTTTTCGTTGCGACCGGTGTGGTCGCGCTCGCCGAGATGGGCGACAAGACCCAGTTGCTCGCCCTCATCCTGGCGGCGCGATTTCGCAAGCCCTGGCCGATCGTGCTGGGCATCTTCACTGCCACCGTGCTGAACCATGCGCTCGCCGGCGCGGTGGGCAACTGGGTCACCCATTTCCTCGGCGCCGACGTCCTTCGTTGGATCCTCGGCGGCTCCTTCATCGCGATGGCGCTGTGGATGCTGATTCCCGACAAGATCGACGAAGGCGACGTGCCCAAGTCATCGCAGTTCGGCGTTTTCGGCACCACGGTGCTCGCCTTCTTCCTCGCCGAAATGGGAGACAAGACGCAGATCGCCACCGTGATGCTCGCGGCCCGCTACGTGGACGCCTATGCATGGGTGGTGATGGGCACCACGCTGGGCATGATGCTGGCCAATGCGCCGGTCGTCTGGCTCGGCGAGCGGATCGTCAAGCGCGTGCCGATCAAGTTCGTCCACGGTATCTCCGCCGCCATCTTCCTGGTCCTCGGTGTCGTCGCGTTGATCGGCTGGAGTTGAGCGGCATATACTTCCGCCACGCGCCGATTTGCTCCAGCTTGCGGGCGCTTAACAAATGCAGCTAAAGACGGATGCCGGACCCGGCTCGTTTTTGGCGAGGCCGGGTCTTTTTCATCATGTCGTTCGTCGTCACTCCGCAATCGATGCAGTTCGCCGGCCCGCTGGCCTTGCGAAGCGGTGCATCGATCAGCCACTACACGCTGGCCTACGAAACCTACGGCCAACTCAACGCCGATCGCAGCAACGCAGTGCTGGTCTGCCATGCGCTCAATGCGTCCCACCACGTCGCCGGCGTCTATGCGGGCCAGCCGAAATCCGAAGGCTGGTGGGACAACATGATCGGGCCGGGCAAGCCGGTCGACACCGACCGCTTCTTCGTCATCGGCATCAACAACCTGGGCTCCTGCTTCGGCTCCACCGGACCGATGCACGACAACCCCGCAACCGGCCGCGCCTACGGCGCCGACTTCCCGGTGATGACGGTGGAGGACTGGGTCACTGCCCAGGCCTCGCTGCTCGATGCGCTCGGCATCGGCCGGCTGGCGGCGGTGATGGGCGGCAGCCTCGGCGGCATGCAGGCGCTGTCGTGGACGCTCCAGTACCCCGAACGGGTGCAGCACGCGGTGGTGGTCGCCAGCGCGCCGAGCCTCACGGCGCAGAACATCGCGTTCAACGAAGTCGCGCGCCGCGCGATCGTGACCGATCCCGACTTCAATGGCGGCCACTTCTACGAGCATGGCGTGATTCCGCGGCGCGGCCTGCGCATCGCCCGCATGATCGGCCATATCACCTACCAGAGCGACGACGTGATGAACGAGAAGTTCGGCCGCGCCCTACGCAGCGCGGTCGAGGGCAGCGCCGCGAACACCGAGTTCCTCTATTCGACGCAGGAGGTGGAGTTCCAGATCGAGAGCTATCTGCGCTACAACGGCGACAAGTTCAGCGAGTACTTCGACGCCAACACCTACCTGCTGATCACCCGTGCGCTCGACTACTTCGATCCGGCGCGCGCCTTCGGCGGCGACCTGCGCGCGGCACTTGCCCAGGCCAGCGCCAAGTTCCTGTTGGTGAGCTTCAGCACCGACTGGCGCTTCTCGCCGGCGCGCAGCCGCGAGATCGTGAAGGCCCTGCTCGACAACCGCCGCAACGTGAGCTACGCGGAGATCGACGCCCCCCATGGGCATGACGCGTTCCTGCTCGACGACGTGCGCTACATGAGCGTGGTGCGTTCCTACTTCGATCGCATCGCGAGCGCACCGAATGGAGTCGCAGCCCCATGAGCGCCGCGCCGGACCGCTCCAAGCGAGCTCGCACCGCAGTGCGCAGCACGGAGGTTGACCTATGAGCGATACCGAAACCCAGAAACTGATCGCCCGCCTCGTTCCCGAAGGTGCACGCGTGCTCGACCTCGGCTGCGGTGACGGCGCGCTGCTCGACCTGCTGCAGCGTGAGCGCGGCTGCAGCGGCTACGGCGTCGAGATCGCCGACGGCAACGTGCTGCAATGCGTGCGGCGCGGCGTCGACGTGATCCAGCTCAACCTCGACGAAGGGCTCGCGATGTTCGACGACGCCTCCTTCGACGTGGTGCTGCAGATCGACACGCTCCAACATCTGCGCAATGCCGAAGTGATGCTGCGCGAGACCGCGCGCGTGGGACGCATCGGCATCGTCGCCTTCCCCAACTTCGCGCACTGGCCGAACCGCATCAGCATCGCGCGCGGTCGCATGCCGGTGACGCGCCGGCTGCCCTACCAGTGGTACGACACGCCCAACATCCGCGTCGGCACCTTCAAGGATTTCCAGGTGCTGGCACGCAAGAACCGCTTGCGCGTGCTCGATGCCTTCGGCTTGCAGGACGGGCAGGAGGTGCGCTGGCTGCCCAATGCGCGCGCCAGCACCGCCGTCTTCAAGTTCGAGAGAGGGTAGGGCTCCCCCCCAGGTTGGGCTCACTTCGTGTAGCCCGCCCACCCCCTACCGGGGGCAACACCAGCGGCCCGGCGAAGCCGGTTCCGCGGTGTTCCTGGACTGGGGCATATTTCGAAGCCATGCCATTCACTCTCGACGCTGTGCGCCACAGCGAGCTGATCATCAAGAAGAGCCGCTTCATCGGCTGCGTCCAGCCGGTGGCCGACCGCGCCGCTGCGCAGGCGGTGGTCGATTCGCTGCGGCGCGAGCACCCCGCGGCGGCGCATGTCTGCTGGGCCCTGATGGCGGGCGGACAGTCAGCAGCCAACGACGACGGCGAGCCGGGCGGCACCGCCGGGCGACCGATGCTCGAAGTGCTCCGGCATCACGATCTCGAAGGGGTGCTGGCGACGGTGGTTCGCTATTTCGGCGGCGTCAAGCTCGGCGCCGGCGGGCTGGTGCGCGCCTACACCGACAGCATCGCCCAGACGCTGATCGATGCCCCGCTCGTGCCCCTGGTGCGCCAGCGCTCGCTGCACTGCGAGGTGCCCTATGCGCTCGAGGGCCTGCTGCGGCGCGAGATCGCGGCGGTCGGTGCCACGCTCGACGGGGTACGCCACGAGACCATGGTCCATTTCGACTTCAGCCTGCCCGAGCCGGCGGCGGACGCGTTCGTCGCCAGGGTCGGCGATGCGGCCCAAGGGCGCGTCGCCTGGCTGCAAGATTGAGCCCCGCGCCCCGGCACAATGGCAGCCGGATCTGCAAAGAGAGAGCGAAAGTTCGCAAATGGCGCCCCCGCCAGATTTATTCAGTTACGCCTCTTGCGCAATGAAGTGCCCTGGGGCGAAATGGGGTTCTTACGATAGACGTTTTGAGGAGTTCCCCATTGGCCACACAGTCCCCCTTCTTCGGCAAGCGCGATCGCGAAGCTGAAAATCTCACCTCCCGTCCCGCGCCGTTGATGGGTTCGAGCACCAATCTGTCGGGCACTCCCGTCAATCCGTCGAGTCTCACGACCCAGGCCGCCAACGCGGCGGCCAGCGTCGCCAAGGAAGGCGGCAGCAAGCTCACCGTCGGTCCCAACATCAAGCTGAAGGGCGTCGAGATCACGGACTGCGACACGCTGGTGGTCGAAGGCCTGGTGGAAGCGACGATGGATTCGCGCGTCATGCAGATCGCCGAGCAGGGCGCCTTCAAGGGCTCGGCCGAGATCGACATCGCCGAAATCCGCGGCCTGTTCGACGGCAACCTGACCGTGCGCGAGAAGCTCGTGATCCATTCGACCGGCAAGGTCACCGGCAAGATCCGCTACGGCAAGATCATCGTCGAGGAAGGCGGCCAGCTGTCGGGCGAGATCAGCTTCGGCACCTCCGCTTCCGGCAGCCCGGCCAAGCCGACGCTGCAAGCCGCAGCTTGATTGTTGCTCGCCCCCAGGTTGGGC
>NZ_JBFUCI010000486.1:0-4396 GCF_056405335.1 Variovorax sp. P1_H12_2 | reverse complement strand
AGGCACCGGCGCCGACGCCTGCCGCGGCCGCGGCGGATGGGGCCGGGGTCGTCGACCCGCTGCAATGGTGGGGAGCCCTCACGCAGCAGTTCCAGCAGATCGCCAGTTCGGCCCTGCAGGACGCCTCGCATCTCACGGTGCCGGCCATGGCGCAGCCGCTGGCCGACGCGGCCGGTTCGGGCGCGCGTTCGACCCCGGCCAAGAGCGCCGCCAGGCCGGCCGCCGCCCGAAAGAAGGCTCCGGCGTCGCCCCGCGGCGGTGCGGCGGCTGCCAAACGCCCGGCGCCGGCGCGCAAGCGTGCGCGCTGACGCCGATTCCTCGCCTCCGAGAGAGAAAAGAAAGCCGAGCCCATGAAGCTATTTCCTTCCGGGCATGCCACCCACCCGCAATGGCGCATGGCCGCCGGCTTGGTGCTGGCCCAGTTGCGGGCGCAGATGGCGCTGCCCGACTATGCGCGCTCGCCGACCCTGGGCCTGCTCTACATCACCGACCACTACGGGGAAGACGCCCAGGAGATCCTCGATCACCTGGGTGCCGAACTGCCCGAGATCACCGACTGGACCGGCACCGTGGGGGTCGGTGTGGCGGCCAACAACGCCGAGTACTTCGACGAGCCGGCCCTCAGCGTGATGCTGTGCGAGTTGCCGAGCGACCAATACCGCGTGTTTTCCGGCGTGGCGCCGCTCGCCAGCTCGGAAACGAGCGGCTTCGCGGCCCATACCGCGCTGGTGCACGCCGACCCGCGCACGCCCGAGCTGGGCGAACTGATCGCCGAGATGGCGGAGCGCACCGACACCGGCTACCTGTTCGGCGGCCTGTCATCCGGCCGCGTCGGCTCGCTGCAATTCGCGATCGGCGGCAACGGCAACATCCGCGGCCACGGCGCGGTCGGCGGCGTGTTCTCGGGCGGCCTCTCGGGCGTGGTGTTCGGCGAGGGTGTGCGGCTGGTGTCGCGTGTGACCCAGGGCTGCCAGCCGGTCTCGCGCGAGCGCGAGATCACCAAGGCCGACGGCAATCTGCTGCTGGAGCTCGACGGCGAGCCCGCGCTCGACGTATTGCTGGCCGACCTGCGGGTGTCGCTCGATGCACCCGAGCAGGCGATCGACGCCGTGCGCGCGACCCTGGTCGGCCTGGCCGAGGCCGGCAGCGACGGCGTCCGGCGCACCGGTGACCTGGGCGCCGACGTGCGGGTGCGCCACATCATCGGGCTGGATCCGACCCGTCGCGGCGTGGCGATCGCCGATGTTGCCGAAGCCGGCATGCGCATGAGCTTCTGCCGCCGCAACGCGCAGGCGGCGCGCGCCGACTTGATGCGCGTCTGCGCCGAGATCCGCGAGGAGCTCGAGCCGCAGGAGCAGACGCTGGCGACCGCACGCGCGGTCGCGGCCGGCGAGGCCGAGGCCGCGCCGCATCCGGCACGCCGCATCGCGGGYGCGATCTACGTGAGCTGCTCGGGCCGCGGCGGACCGCATTTCGGCGCCCCCGGCGCCGAGCTGCAGATCGTGCGGCATGCGCTGGGCGATGTCCCGCTGGTCGGCTTCTTCGCCGCAGGCGAGATCGCCCGCAACCACCTGTACGGCTACACCGGCGTGCTGACGGTCTTCACCGACGACGACTGAAGGCCGGTGCGCAGCCCGGTGAAGGCGAAGTCGACCTCGGGCGCGAGTCCGCTCACGATGCGCGCGATCGACTTGCCCGAGCCGCAGGCATGGGTCCAGCCCAGCGTGCCGTGGCCCGTGTTCAGGAACAGGTTCGGCAGCTTCGTCGCCCCGATCAGCGGCACGTTGCTCGGTGTCGCCGGGCGCAGCCCGGTCCAGAACTGGGCCTCGGCCGCGTTGCCGGCGCCCGGGAACAGCTGCTCCACGCGCCGCACGATGGCCTCGCAGCGCACCCGGTTCAGGTCGCGGTCGTAGCCGTTGAGCTCGGCCGTGCCGGCGATGCGCAGCCGGTCGCCGGTGGCCGAGGTGTAGCGCGAGAACACCAGCTTGAATTCGTCGTCCGTCAACGAGACCTGGTGGGCCTTCGAGGCATCCTTGACCGGCATCGTGACCGAATAGCCCTTGGCCGGGTAGATCGGCAGGCGGATTCCGAGCGGCGCCGCGTAGAGTGGGCTCAGCGAGCCCATCGCCAGCACGAAGGCGTCGCCGCGGATACGCTGGAAGCGGCCCTCGCTGTCGGTCGCCTCGACGTGATCGATGCTGCCGCCGGCTTCGCGCAGCGCGGTCACGGTGTGGCTCATGAGGAAGCGCACGCCGGCCGCCTCGGCCAGCTTGACCAGCTCTCGCGCGAAGCGGTTGGCGTCGCCCGATTCGTCCTCCGCGGTGTAGGTGGCGCCGGCGAGCTGCGCACGGATGTGGGAGAGCGCGGGCTCGAGCTTCACCGCCTCGTCGGCCGAAATCACCCGCCGGTCGCAGCCGAGCGCGCGCATCTGCTCGGCCGGCTTCAGCGCCGCATCGAACTCTTTCTGCGTCGTGTAGAAGTGCAGGATGCCCTGGGTGCGCTGGTCGTAGTCCAGGCCGGTGTCGCGCCGCAGCTGCTGCAGGGTGTCGCGGCTGTAGGTGCCCAGGCGCACGATCTGCTCGATGTTGTGGCGGGTGCGCGCCGGCGTGCATTCGCGCAGGAACTGCAACCCCCAGAGCCACTGGCGCATGTCGGCGCGGATGCGGAACAGCAAGGGCGCATCTTCCTTGCCGAGCCATTGCAGCACCTTGAGTGGCGCCCCCGGGTTGGCCCAGGGCTCGGCATGGCTGACCGAGATCTGCCCGCCATTGGCGAAGCTGGTTTCCGCCGCCGGCGTGGCCTGGCGGTCGATCACGGTCACTTCGTGGCCGAGTTGCTGGAGGTAGTAGGCCGAAGTCACGCCGAGCAGGCCGGCGCCAAGAACGATCACGCGCATATCGAGAACCCTTGAAGGTTGCAGCGCTTGAACGCAACGGCGACGGAATGCTGTCGACAACGAAAGCAACCGGACCGAGAGTCCAAGTTGCCGCTCCCCCTGTCCTCGGTACCTGAGAGATTCACCCGCTGCGCCCGCAGCGGGTTTGCTCCTTCGGTGCACCACGCGCGCATGCAAGCGGCGTGATGGCTCTCCAGACGGCTTTGACAGTGAACTGCAGTACAGGCTCATCTTGTGAGCCGACCTGAGCGTTTATGGGAGTTTGCGCCTTCGGTGGGGCCCGTGGGCCCGCTCTCCTGCAGAGTGCGGATTGTAGCGGCRCAGCGCCGGCCTAGGGGCGCCGGAAGGCGAAGTCGAGCTCGGGCCGCAGGCCGCTGACGATGCGCGCGATCGACTTGCCCGCGCCGCAGGCATGGATCCAGGTCCGGCTGCCGGGCGCGGTATTCAGGAACAGGTTGGGCAAGCGCGTCTTGCCGATCATCGGCAGCCGGTTGGTGCTGACCGCATGCATGGCGGTCTCGAAGCTCGCCTGCTTGGCGTCGGCGACGCCGGGCAGCAGCATCTCGGTGCGGCGCACGATCGCCTGGAAGCGGTCCGAGTCGGGCTCGGCCGCCTCGTCGAGCCCGGCCTGCACGACGGCCTGAATCCGCAACTGCTCGCCGGCCGCCGTTTCGACGCGCGTGATGCGCAGCTTTCCCTGCCGGTCGCGCAGCGCGATGCGCGGCGCCTTCGCCGGGTCCAGGATCGGCATGGTGACGATGTACTCGCGCAGGAAGCGCAGCGGCATGTCGATGCCCAGGTCCTCGGCGTGCGGCACGCTCGAGGCCCCCAGCGCCAGCACGTAGGCCTGGGCGCGCAGCGTGGCGGGCTGGCCGGCGGCATCGAGCAGTTCGACGTGGTCGAGGCGGCCGTCGCGCTCCACGAGCGAGACCACCGTGTGCCCGGTCATGAAGCGCACCCCCGCCGCACGGCACAGGAACACCAGGCTGGCCGCGAATTGCGTCGCATCGCGCGCCGGATCCTCGAGCGCATGGGTCGCCCCGGCCAGCTTGCCGCGGATCGCCTTCAGCGCCGGTTCCATGCCGATCGCTTCGTCGGCCGACAGCAGCCGCTCCTCGCAGCCGAGCCCCGTCCAATGGCTTGCCCGGGCCGTCCGCACGCGGAAGGCCTCGGGGTCGGTGAAGAGGTTCAGGAGGCCGGCCGCCCGCGGGCCCTGCGGCACGCCAGCTTCGTCGCGCAGCGCCCGAGCGCTCTTGCGGCTGTAGGCGGCCAGGCGCACGAGATGGTCGAGAGAATCGCGTTTCGGCGGCGTGCCCATGGCCTGGTCGATCAGGCCGGCCAGCCGGCGGCGCATGCGGCCGCACATCTTGGTCCAGCGTTGAGCGGTCCGGGGCGCTGCGAGTCCGGGCCGCACTGCGGGCGAATGTGCACCGACCGCGGCCAGGCCGCGCGCCTTGGCCGCCGGCGTCGCGTGCCGGTCGACCACGGTCACTTCATGAC
>NZ_JBFUCI010000485.1:0-4421 GCF_056405335.1 Variovorax sp. P1_H12_2 | reverse complement strand
CCTTGAGGGCGCGGCGCAGCGCCGCGATCTGGCTGCGCGTGGCGCGTTAGGCGGCCAGCGCGGCGATCTCGCCTTCGAGCACGCGCCGCACCTCGACCACGTGGACCACCGACTGCACCGAGGTCAGCACGGCCGGGTCGAAGGCCAGCGCCATGTTGACCGGCCGCGGCGCGACGAACACGCCCGAGCCCTGGCGCGACTGCACCAGGGCCCTGGACTTGAGCTGGTGAACCGCCTCCCGCACCACGGTGCGCGAGACGCCGTGCGCCGAGGCCAGCTGCTGCTCGGTCGGCAGCCGGTCGCCCACTTGCAGCGTGCCGCCCTCGATCTGCGCGCCCAGCAGCGCCGCCAACCGGTCCGACAGCCGGTCGACGACCAGCGGCTGGGGTTGGGGGGAGGAGGCGTTCCGCACGACGGAGGAGGAGAAAAAGGCAGTTATCAGGTCATCATACAAATATTGCGCGGGTTAATGCCTAACGGTTTGCCCTGATGCGCAGCCGGGTCGCGATGCCAATACTCCGCGCTTGCGGCCTGGAGAGCCCTCCATGGCCCGGCGTCGATTTGCGACCTTTCAGGACTTCAGTGCATGGCCAGTGTCACGATCCAGTCAGTCAAGAAGAACTTCGGTGAAGTCGCCATCCTGCATGGGGTGGACATCGACATCCAGGACGGCTCGTTCACGGTGCTGGTGGGGCCTTCGGGCTGCGGCAAGTCGACGCTGCTGCGCATGATCGCCGGGCTCGAGGAGATCAACGGCGGCGAGATCCGCATCGGTGACAAGCGGGTCAACGACCTGCCGCCGAAGGAGCGCGACATCGCGATGGTGTTCCAGAACTACGCGCTCTACCCGCACATGACGGTGCGCGAGAACATGGCTTTCGCACTGGCGCTGGCGAAGATGGGCAAGCCGGCCATCGAGGCCAAGGTCCAGCGCGCGGCCGAGATCCTGGCGCTGGCGCCGTTGCTCGACCGCTATCCGCGCCAGCTCTCGGGCGGCCAGCGGCAGCGGGTCGCGATGGGGCGTGCCATCGTGCGCGATCCGCAGGTGTTCCTGTTCGATGAGCCGCTGTCGAACCTCGATGCCAAGCTGCGGGTGGCGATGCGCGGCGAGATCAAGGAACTGCATCAGCGCCTGAAGACCACCTCGATCTACGTCACGCACGACCAGATCGAGGCCATGACTATGGGCGACAAGATCGTCGTCATGCGCGACGGCCGGATCGAGCAGACCGGCAGCCCGCTCGAGCTCTACGACCATCCGGCCAACCAGTTCGTGGCCGGCTTCATCGGCTCGCCGGCGATGAACTTCCTGCCCGGCACCCTGCACCGCAGCGGCGGCACGGCCCGGGTCGAGCTGGCCGACGGCACGCAGCTCGATGCGCCGCTGGCGGCCGGCGGCGCCGATGGCCAGCGGGTCGTCTACGGCACCCGGCCCGAGCACCTGACGCTGGCCGACCAGGGCGGCATTCCCGCCCGGGTGGCGGTGATGGAGCCGACCGGCATGGACACCTTCGTCGCCTGCCGCCACGAAGGGGCCGAGCTCTCCGCAGTGTTCCGCGAGCGTCACGACTTTGCGCCCGGCACCACCATCCACCTGCAACCCGATCTTCAACGCGCGCATCTCTTCGACGCCGGCACCGGCCAACGGCTGGTCTCATGAGAACTTGCGGGACAGACCAAGAAACTGCGAAGCAGTTTTTGCTCTGTCCTCAACTGACTAGAAATTTCGGCCGTTCAACCACAGGAGACATGAATGAGTGATTTCAATCGCCGCAAGATTCTGAAAAGCTCGGCCGGCATCGCAGCCGCCGCCTCGCTCGGCGTCGGCACCGCGATCTTCTCGCCGCTGGCGAACGCGCAGTCGATCACCTTCAAGCCCGAGAAGGGCGCCAAGCTGCGGGTGCTGCGCTGGAGCCGCTTCGTGCAGGGCGACATCGACGCCTACATGGCCAACGTCAAGCGGTTCAGCGAGGCCACCGGCATCGAGGTGCGGGTCGACAACGAGGGCTGGGAGGACGTGCGGCCCAAGGCGGCGGTGGCGGCCAACACCGGCGCCGGCCCGGACATCATCCTGTCGACCAACGACGACGCCAACCTGTACCCGGAAAAACTGCTCGACGTCACCGATCTGGCGGAATACCTCGGCAAGAAATACGGCGGCTGGTACCCGGCCGGCGAGACCTTCATGCGGCCCGACGGCAAGCGCTGGATCGGCCTGCCGCTGGGCGCGGCCGGCTCGCTGATGGTCTATCGCGAGAGCATGCTCAAGGCCGCCGGCTTCGCCGCCTTCCCGAAGACCACCGACGACTTCCTCAAGCTCTACAAGGCGCTGAAGGAGAAGGGCACCCCGGGCGGCATGGCCCTTGGCAACGCCACCGGCGACAGCACCTGGACCAACTGGCTGGTCTGGACCTTCGGCGGCAAGCTGGTCGACAAGAACAACAAGGTGGTCCTCGACAGCCCCGAGACGATCAAGGCGCTGGAGTACGCCAAGGAGCTGTATGCCAACTTCATCCCGGGCACGCTGTCGTGGCTCGACCCGAACAACAACAAGGCCTTCCTCGACGGCCAGATCAGCGTCACCAACAACGGCATCTCGATCTACTACGCGGCCAAGAACTCGCCCGATCCGAAGGTCAAGGAAATGGCCGCCGACATCAACCATGCGGTGTTCCCGATCGGTCCGGTCGGCGTGTCGACCGAGTCGCATCTGTTCTTCAACCAGATGATCATGAAGTACACCAAGTACCCGCAGGCCTCCAAGGAGTTCCTGCGCTTCATGATGGAGCGGCCGCAGTTCGACGACTGGCTGCAGGGTGCCGGCGGCTACGTCGCGCAGCCGCTGCGGGCCTACGAGGCGAATTCGATCTGGACCTCCGATCCCAAGAACACGCCGTACCGCGATTCGGTCAAGAACCTGCGTCCGGCCGGCTACGACGGCAAGCTGGGCTATGCGTCGGCCGGGGCGGCGGCTGACTTCATCATTCCCAACATGGTGGCCGAGGCGGCGAGCGGATCGAAGACGCCCAAGGAAGCCGCCGAGCGCGCGCAGAAACGCGCTGAGCGCTATTACAAGGTATGAATCCGGCTCACCCCCAGGTTGGCTTACTGCGTGTAGCCGCCCACCCCCTCGCCGGGGGCAACACCAGCGGCCCGGCAAAGCCGGTTCCGCGGTGTTCCTGGAAGGGAGCCATTCAGAAACCAGCAGGGCGACGCTCGCTATGACCCTTCTCGCCAGGCTGCAGAACAGCCGCAACGCCCTCGGCTTCATGTTCATGTTGCCGGCGGCGGTGCTGCTGCTGCTGTTCCTGACCTATCCGCTGGGCCTGGGCACCTGGCTCGGCTTCACCGATGCCAAGGTCGGGCGGCCGGGCGTATGGATCGGGCTCGAGAACTACATCTTCCTCTGGGGCGATGCGGTCACGCGGCTGGCCCTGTTCAATACGCTCTTCTACACGGTGGTGGCGAGCGTGTTCAAGTTCCTGCTCGGCCTGTGGCTGGCGGTGCTGCTGAACAAGAACATCCGCCTGAAGACCTTCTTCCGCGCGGTGATCCTGCTGCCCTACATCGTGCCGACGGCGCTGTCGGCGATCGCCTTCTGGTGGATCTACGACTCGCAGTTCTCGATCATCAGCTGGGGGCTCATGAAGCTGGGGCTGATCGACCACTACATCGACTTCCTCGGCGACCCGTGGAATGCCCGGTTCGCGGTGATCGCGGCCAACGTGTGGCGCGGCGTGCCCTTCGTCGCGATCACGCTGCTGGCCGGCCTGCAGACCATCTCGCCTTCGTACTACGAGGCTTCGGCGATCGACGGCGCGACCCCGTGGCAGCAGTTCCGCCACGTCACGCTGCCGCTGCTGACCCCGATCATCGCGGTCGTGATGACCTTCTCGGTGCTGTTCACCTTCACCGACTTCCAGCTGATCTACGTGATCACGCGCGGCGGGCCGCTCAATGCGACGCACCTGATGGCGACGCTGTCGTTCCAGCGCGCGATCTCGGGCGGTGCGCTCGGCGAGGGCGCGGCGATCGCGATCGCGATGGTGCCCTTCCTGCTGGGCTGCATCATGTTCAGCTACTTCGGACTGCAAAGACGGGCGTGGCAGAAATGAACTCGCCCCCAGGTTGGCTCACTTCGTGTAGCCGCCCACCCCCTTCCGGGGGCCATACCAGCGGCCCGGCAAAGCCGGTTCCGCGGTATTTCCCGCAAAGACACAAGGAGACGCCATGAGCAGGGCCGGTCAGATCGATGTCGTCGGCATGAGCTACCTCGACACCGTGCCGCGCAAGGCGGTCACGGTGTACCTGCCGCTGGTGGTGTTCCTGATCGTGCTGCTGTTTCCGTTCTACTGGATGGCGATCACGGCGGTGAAGCCCGAAGTCGAGCTGCTGTCGCGCGAGGGCAATCCGTTCTGGGT
>NZ_JBFUCI010000484.1:0-4432 GCF_056405335.1 Variovorax sp. P1_H12_2 | reverse complement strand
GGCATCCATTTTCCGCTGGACATCGCCGCAGGCGTCCTGCTGGCGATGGCGATCGTGTCGATCCTGAGCGCCATCTTCATCATCGGCCGCCACCTGGCGGCGGTCGCCGACCGACGAAGGATGCCCGCATTCGCACCACCGAAGGCGGCCGACAAGTCGGCCGGCTGAAGGAGGCATCCGAATTCGCGGGCGGCGCCGAGCAGCGCGCCCTTCGGATCGACCGGATCCGCCGCGCCGCGCCGCGCCGCAAAGATTGCCTCAGATCAATACGCGCGCGCCGCGCTTGACGTAGCCTTTCTTCCCTGGCGCTGTTCAGCGCCTCGCCGCATGACAAGGAGCGCTGAAATGTGCATGGAATTGCTGCAGAGGCTCGCGAATGCCCGACTCCCCCTCACGATCGTCGAGCCGGAACAGATCGACAAGGTGCGAAGGCTCGATGCCGCGAGCTACATCGCAGGCTTTATTCCGCGGATTCATCTCGACACCGATCGCCGCGCGCGGCAGGATCCCGCCAGCGTCATGCAGATCACCGCACGCGGCTACGACGCGCTGAAGCAGATGGCAAGAAGCCCGGAGGCATCGCCATGATCGGGATCGACACTGGCATGAAAGCGAAGATCACCCTCCCCGACCCGGCGCTGCGCCGGCAAATCCTCGCCGCGCTCAAGCGCGACGGCAGCACGCGCGACGTCGATCTCGAGGTCGACGTGTCCGATGGCGTAGCGACGCTCACCGGCCGCGTGGAAAGCTGGGCCGAGAGACTGGCGGTCGAGCGCGCCGCCCATGCGGTCAGAGGTGTGCGTGCGCTGGTGCTCGTGCTGGACGTTCGGGCCGATCCGGCGCATCAGCATTCAGATCGTCAGATTGCACTGGCCGCCGTCCATCGTCTGAGGTGGAACGGCGTCGTGCCCGCGGAGAACCTGCTGCTCGAAGTCCAGGAAGGCCTCGTGACGCTGCGCGGCGAAGTCGAATGGGATTTCCAACGCTCGATCGCCGAAGACACGGTGCGCAGCGTCAGCGGTGTTCGCGCCGTGCGCGACAAGCTCAGCCTGAGGCCCCGCAGCGCGGCGGCAACGCTGGCCAGGCTGATCCAACGCGCAGGCCGTCGGATCTGAGCGCGCCATTCGTCGGGATGCCACGTGATCGCGGCCGTCACCACCACTGTCGCAACGGCCGAGCAGGCGAACGCGCTCGCCACCACCCTGATCGAACGCCGCCTCGCCGCCTGCGCGCAGCTCACGCCGATCGAGAGCGTCTATTCCTGGCAGGGTGAACTGCACCGCGAGCCCGAAGTCCGCGTGCTGTTCAAGACCACGGTGCGGCTGCAGGCGGCGCTGATGGCGGCCATCGCGCAGTGCCATCCCTACGAGGTTCCGGACATTCACGCCCAGACACTGGCAGCCGTGCACCAGCCCTATGCGGACTGGGTGGCTGCCAACGTGGAGAGCGGGTAGCAGTCCGTGCACGCATCCCGAACGCGCCGGCGCAGCCAGCGGCGCGCGAGGTCGCCATCCCGTTTCCACGCACACCACCAGGCGAGCGGCCGCTTGGCCCGCGTTCCCTCGTGAACGCCACATTTCAGTCTAGTAAAAACCCCAATATGGCGCCGGGGGCGTTCGATGAAAATCATCCTATTCATGATAATGATTTGATGATTACTGGAAAACCCAAACACAGAGGCGCCCTTCAATCGAAGGTGCCGGACATGATCGCCAACTCGTTGCGCGAGCAGATCGTGAACGAAGCCATGGTCGTCAACGACAAGCTGCCCGGCGAGAAGGAACTGATCGAGCAGTTCGGCGCCAGCCGCGGCTCCGTCAGGGAAGCACTGAAGTCCTTGGAGGTCCAGGGCTTGATCTACACGGTGCCGGGACCCGGCGGCGGCGCCCGTGTGCGCGAGGTCGAGGAGCAGCGCGTGTTCGAGTTCATGCGCAACTTCTTCCACTTCCGGCCGCTGGACGGCGCCCAGAACTACACGGTGCGAAAGCTGGTGGAGCCCGAGGCCGCGGCCAGCGCCATCGGGCTGCTGACGCCGGAACACTTCGATCGCCTGCAGGCCACGATCGATGCCCTCGAGGGTGACGACATGCACCACTGGGCGCGGCACCGCTCGGCGGAAGTCGAGTTCCATGAAATCCTGTCGGAAGTCTGTCCGAATCCGCTGCTGGGCATGATCGCGAAGTTCGTGAACGCGGTGATCCGAAGCGGTGCGGAATCGAGTTCTCCTTCGGCCGAACATGCGCACGATGAGCATGCGTACACCTGCAACAACCGCAAGCAGCACGCCGAGATCCTCCAGGCACTGCGCGACGGCAACGCGAAGCGGGTGCGCAAGCTGATGCTCGAACACATCGAGGACGCTGAAAAGTTCATCGTCCCGCTGGACGCCCGCGTGCGATCCAGACCGGCAAAAAGCCGCTAGTCCACCCCTGAATCCCGTCTTTCGAATCCATGGCGAATCTCTCGCCAGGGATGGCCTTTTCCTTCTCAAACCTGGAGCCTTCATGACCGTACAGCATCCCTCCCGTCGCAGCTTTGGTCGCGCCCTCGTGGCGGGCGGCATGATCACCGGCGCGCCGTTTCTGGCTCGCAGCCAGTCCAAGACGCGGATCGCCCTCTTCGCGACCTTGTCCGGGCCGCTCGGCGCCCAAGTCAAGCCCACGACGTATGCGGCCGAACTCGCCGTCAAGATGGCGCAGCAATCGTTCGGCGTCGCCGCCGAACTGCAGCTGATCGACGACGAAGGCAATCCCGGTCGCGCCGCGCCCAAGGTGATCAACGCGATCCAGAACGACGGAACGAAGTTGTTCGCCGGTGCGGTGCTGTCGTCCGTCGGCCTGGTGATGGCCGCCGAAGTGCACCGTGCGAAAGGTGTCTACGTCAGTTCCGTCGGCGCGGACGAGATCACCGGCTCGGCCTGCAACAGGTCCACGTTCCGCTGGCCGGTGCCCAGCTACGGCGCCGTCGAGCAATCGCTGCGGCCCGTGATTGCGGAGACGCCCGGCGCCAAGCGCTGGTACACGGTGACGGCCAAGTACGTGTTCGGCGAGGCCATGCTGAGCGCTGCGCAGCGCATCTTCAAGGAGAAGGGCATCGAACACGTCGGCAACAGCTACCACGGCCTGACGGACAGCGAGTTCTCCGGGCTGATTCCCGGCATCGCCGCCGCGAAGCCGGACGTGCTGGTGCTGCTCAACTATGGGCCTCAGACCGACGCGTTGCTGCGCCAGATCGCCTCGTTCGGCCTCAAGTCGAAGATGAAGATCGTGGTTCCGTGGTCGGGCGGGCTGGACCAGTTCCAGGGCCTGGGTTCGGACCTTCTCGATGGCGTGTACCTGGGGGCCCAGTACTACCACGACATCCAGGAGCCGGGCAACAAGCGCCTGGTCGAGTTCTTCAAGAAGGAAGCGAACAAGCTTCCGAGCTATGGCGCCATCAACCTCTATTCGGTGACGGAGCTGGCGCTGCGCGGCGTGAAGGCCGCCGGCAGCGCCGATCCGGCCGCGGTCATCAAGGGCCTCGAGGGCCTCAGCTACGAAGGCGCAACGGGCGTCGAGACGGTCCGGGCCAGCGATCACCAGGTGCTGAAGAACTACTACCTCCTCAAGGGCAAGGCGAAGGCCGCGAAGAAGTACGAACAGGACTACGCCGACATCGTCAGCTTCGGGAAGTCCTTCGAGGACATGGCGACGTCGACTTGCAAGATGGCCTGAGGCCTGGGGAAGAAGGAACGCCTCCATGCTCAACATCGTCCTCGTGCAACTGCTCAACGGCATCGGCACCGGCATGATCTATTTCCTGTTCGCGGTCGGCTTGTCGATCGTGTTCGGGATCATGCACTTCCTCAATCTGGCACACGGCGCGCTCTACATGCTGGGGGCCTACGTGGCCTGGGCGATTGCCGAGTGGAGCGGTTCCTTCTGGCTCGGCCTGGCTGGCGCGCCTCTGGTTCTGGGCCTCGGCGGCTATGCGCTGAAAGACGGCGTGCGCACGCTCCAGCAGTTGCCGACCGTCTACCAGATCCTCACGACGATCGGCGTGGGACTGGTCATCCAGGAACTGGTCATCATCCAGTGGGACACCATCGGCAAGACGCAGGCCGTGCCGGAACTGCTGGAAGGCTTCGTGGCGATGGGCGACCTGCTCTATCCGAAGTACCGGCTCTTCGTGGTGGGCGTCGGCGCGCTGGTGGCGCTGGGCTTGTGGTTCTTTCTTGAACGCACGAAGTTCGGTGCCGTGCTGCGCGCCGGGACCGAATCCGAACAGATGGTGTCGCTGCTGGGCATCGACATCGCGAAGGTGTTTGCCTACAGCTTCGCGCTGGGCGCGGCACTCGCCGCGGTCGCGGGTGCATTGGCTGCGCCGATTCGCGGTATCGAGCCTTTCATGTCGATCGAGGCGATCGCGACCGCCTTCGTGGTCGTCGTGATCG
>NZ_JBFUCI010000483.1:0-4444 GCF_056405335.1 Variovorax sp. P1_H12_2 | reverse complement strand
GCCATCTCCAGTGGCTCCTTTCGCGTTGACGGCATGATCGTGGCCCCATGCTCCGTCAAGACGCTGTCGGAGATCGCCACGGGATGTACCAGCACCTTGCTCGCGCGCGCGGCCGACGTCACGCTCAAGGAGCGCCGGCGCCTGGTCCTCATGGTGCGCGAGACGCCCCTGCACATCGGGCACATCCGCAGCATGGCCGCCGTCACCGAGGCCGGCGGGATCATCTGCCCGCCGGTGCCGGCGTTCTATACCCGTCCGCAGTCACTCGACGACGTCGTGAATCACACGGTCGGACGTGTGCTTGACCTGTTTGACATCGAGTTCGGTGGAATGCCTCGCTGGGGCGAGACTGGCGCCACGCCGCCTTGAGCCGTTCCACCAGGCAGCGCGTTCTTCGCGCGATCTGGAACGGCGCGGCTGCGGATCGCTTCGCCTGTCGGTCGCCAAGAGACGGACAGGCCGACGTGAGAGCTGTTCGCGTGTGGTCTCGGCAAGAGGCCGTGCCTGACACGGGAAGACATGCGTTTCGACAGCGCTTTTCAATTCATTCAACAAGAGGAAGACGATGCAAGAGACAAACTTTGGCTACCAGGTTCGACGCGTGGCGCTGATGGCCGCGTTGCTGACATCCGGGTGGGCGGCTGCGCAGGGGTCGGCGACCTCGATCGACCGCTCGTTGGCGGACGTGTACCCGCAATTGGAGAGCTTGTACAAGGACCTGCATGCCCATCCGGAACTGGGCTTCGCCGAAGTCCGAACGGCGGCTCGGCTGGCGGCGGAAATGCGCGCACTCGGCTTCGAGGTCACGGAAAAGGTCGGCAAGACCGGCGTGGTGGCGCTGCTGCGAAACGGCACCGGGCCGACAGTGATGGTGCGCACCGACATGGATGGCTTGCCCATGGAAGAGCAGACCGGCCTGTCCTATGCCAGCCGGACCAAGGCCGAATGGAATGGCCGCGAGACGTTCGTCGCCCACAGTTGCGGCCACGACGTGCACATGGCGACCTGGGTGGGCGTGGCGCGCACCCTGGCCGGACAGAAGGATCGCTGGCAGGGGACGCTGATGTTCGTGGCGCAGCCCGCGGAGGAATCGAGTACCGGCGCGCGGGCCATGCTGGCCGACGGCCTGTTCACCCGGTTCCCGAAGCCCGACATCGCGCTGGCGCTGCACACCGACCCGCGTCCCACGGGCACCGTGAGCTATGCCGTTGGTCCGATGACATCGGCGTCCGACGCGGTCGAAATCGTCTTCAAGGGTCGAGGTGGCCACGGGTCGGCGCCTCACAAGGCACTGGACCCGGTGCTGATCGCTGCCCGCTTCGTCGTCGACGTGCAGTCGCTGGTGAGCAGGGAGAAGGATCCCATGGAGTTCGGCGTGGTGACCATCGGTTCCGTGCAAGCCGGCAGTGCGGCCAACATCATCCCCGATCGGGCGGTGCTGCGGGGGACCATCCGTTCCTACGACGCGGCCGTGCGTGCCCAGCTGGTGGAGGGCGTACGTCGCGTCGCCTTGGCCGCCGCGGCCGCTGCCGGCGCCCCTGAACCCGAGATCTCGCTGACCCCGACCGGACCCGCTACCGTGAACGACGCGGCGCTGGCCGCACGGGTGGAGACCGCGCTGCAGGCGGGCTTGGGAGGGCAGAACGTCATGCGAACGCGCCCGCTGACCACCAGCGAGGATTTCGCGGAGTATGGCGTTCAAGGAGTACCGTCGATGATGTTCCTCATCGGGGTCACCGATCCCAAGGTCGTCGCCGATTCTTTGCGCCCAGGAGGAAAGCCGCTGGTTTTCAACCATTCGCCACAGTTCGCACCGCTGCCTGAGCCGTCGATCAAGACCGGCGTGAAGGCGATGAGCTTGGCAGTCCTCAGCGTGCTGGGTCGAAGCTGAGAACCGCGAATCGGCCGTGACCATGAGAACGACCTGCGCATTGACGCGCGCGGGCGCGCGCTGATGCCACAGGACGTCCTGGGCATCTGCCCCAGGAATGATGCGCCCCAGCATGTGGGTTTTGTTGCGCAAGTATGCCGGGCTGGACCGGTCCGAGGGTCGGCCAGCGCGGCTGGACCTTGCCCCTAATATCGGCGGCTTCCGACACGACAACGAAAGAAGAAAGCCAATGAAACTCGAGACCCTGGCCATCCATGCCGGCTACAGCCCCGACCCGACCACCAAGGCGGTCGCGGTCCCGATCTACCAGACCAGTTCCTACGCATTCGACGACACGCAGCACGGCGCGGACCTGTTCGACCTGAAGGTGGCGGGCAACATCTACACCCGCATCATGAATCCCACCAACGCCGTGCTCGAGCAGCGCGTGGCCGCGCTGGAGGGCGGGGTCGGCGGGCTGGCCGTGGCGTCGGGCATGGCGGCCATCACCTATGCGATCCAGACGGTGGCCGAGGCCGGCGACAACATCGTCTCCGTCGCCAAGCTCTATGGCGGCACCTACAACCTGCTGGCGCACACGCTGCCGCGCTTCGGCATCCAGACGCGCTTCGCCGCGCACGACGACATCGCCGCGCTGGAGGCGCTGATCGACGACAGGACCAAGGCGGTCTTCTGCGAGTCGATCGGGAACCCGGCGGGCAACATCGTCGATCTCCAGGCCCTGGCCGACGCGGCGCACCGCCACGGCGTTCCGCTGATCGTGGACAACACCGTCGCCACGCCCATCCTGTGCCGGCCGTTCGAGCACGGCGCGGACATCGTGGTGCACTCGCTGACCAAGTACATCGGCGGTCACGGCACGAGCATCGGCGGCATCGTCATCGACTCGGGGAAGTTTCCCTGGGCGCAGCACAAGGAGCGCTTTGCGCTGCTCAACACGCCCGACCCTTCCTACCATGGCGTCACCTACACCGAAGCCTTCGGGCCGGCGGCGTTCATCGGGCGCTGCCGCGTGGTGCCCCTGCGCAACACGGGCGCGGCGCTGTCGCCGTTCAACGCCTTCCTGATCCTCCAGGGCCTGGAGACGCTGGCGCTGCGCATGGAGCGCCATACGGAGAACGCGTTGAAGGTCGCCCGCTACCTGAGCACGCACCCTCAGGTGGCCTGGGTCAAGTACGCAGGCCTGCCCGACCATCCGGAACACGCGCTGGCGGTGCGCTACACCGACGGCCGGCCGGCGTCGATCCTCTCCTTCGGCATCCAGGGCGGACAGGAGGCGGGCGCGCGCTTCATCGATGCGCTCCAGCTGGTGGTGCGACTGGTGAACATCGGCGACGCCAAGTCGCTGGCATGCCACCCGGCCTCGACCACGCATCGCCAGCTCAACGATGAAGAGCTCGAGAAGGCCGGCGTGCCGCGCGACATGGTTCGCCTGTCGATCGGCATCGAGCACAGCGACGACATCCTCGCCGACCTCTCGCAGGCGCTGGAAGCGGCTGCTCGGGCGTAGGCCCGCGAGCCCGCGCGTGGCCCGCGCTTGCGCTCGCGACCCCATCTGCTACCCTGCCTCGACATCAACGACAGCGTGGAGCACGTATGGTCAGGATCGCAATCGCGACGCTGCTGTGCCTGGTGGCCGGCTGCGGGGGCACCGCGCCGCCGCGCCAGCCCTCGGTCTGTTCGACGCAGCCCGGCAGCTTCGCCTGTCAGGTCGAGCGCTACTCGAACGCGGGCATGTGAGGGCGGGGGGCCGCCCGCGCTACGATTTCGCCGAGGCCGCTTGCTGCGTGAACGATAGCGCCAGGAAATCCACGAAGGCCCGCACCCGCGCCGCGAGCTGGTGCCGCTGCGGATACACCGCGTAGATGTCGGCGTCCGGCGTGAAGTACTGCGGCAACACGTGCACAAGGCGGCCGTTGCCCAGGTAGCGTTCGATGTCCCACTCGGCCCGCATCAGGATGCCGTGGCCATCCAGGGCCCAGTTCACCGCGATCTCGCCGTCGTTGGTGCTCAGGTTTCCCCGCGTCTTCACCGCTTCGGTACTCGCATTCCGGCCCCTCCCGCTGGCAAGGCGCCACACGCCGTAAGCCTCTTCGCCTTGACGGATCCCGATGCAGTTGTGTCTGGCCAGGTCGCTGGGGACCTTCGGGATTCCGTGCTTGGCCAGGTACGCCGGCGCCGCGCACAGCAGGCGACGGTTGGCCGCGATGTTCCTGGCGATCACGCGACTGTCCGGTGGCGCGCCGAAGCGCACGCAGACGTCGAACAGATCCTCGGTCGGCGAGGGCGGGTTGACCGAGAGTTGCAGCTGAACCTCGACTTCGGGGTATTTGCGAACGAACCTCGAGATCAGCGGCGCCACGTGACTGCGCCCGAAACCCAGCGTCGCATTCACCCGCAGCAGGCCTTTGGGCATCGCCTTCGAAACCCCGAGAAGCTCCTCCATCCCGTCGATCTCGCCAAGGATCCGGCGGGCATGTTCCAGGTACAGCTCGCCTTCGGGCGTCAGGCTCATGCGGCGCGTCGACCGGTTGACCAGCAAGACCCCGACCC
>NZ_JBFUCI010000482.1:0-4446 GCF_056405335.1 Variovorax sp. P1_H12_2 | reverse complement strand
GGTTGGCAAAGTCCGGCACCAGATGCGGCGGCGTGGCGAAGAGGTCCGCCGAGCTGGTCATCGAGGTCACCAGCATCCAGTAGATCGGAAAGGCCGTGATGCCCAGCATGCCCAGGATCACGATCACGAGCAGCGCCTGGCGCCAGCCAAGGGTGGTGTTTTTCATCAATGCCCCGCCGCGCGCTCGGCGCGCACCGTCAACCGGAAATAGACGACTGTGATGGCGAGGGCCAGCGTCAAGCCGACCATGCCGACTGCCGCAGCCTCCCCCAGCTCACGATAGGTGAAGGCGCGGCGGTACAGCTCGATCACCAGCGTGTTGGTCGAGCCGATGGGGCCACCTTGCGTCATGAGCCAGATCAGGTCGAAGCGGCGCAGCGACCAGATCGTGATGAACAGCGTCAGCAGCATCACGGTCGGCCGGATGGCGGGCCATACGACCGCACCGAAGACGCTGAGCCGGTCGGCGCCATCGATGACCGCGGCTTCGCGAAGATCGGTTGACACGCCCTGCAATGCGGACAGGATCACAACGGACGTGAATGGGAAGATCTGCCACACGGTGGTGATCAGCACCGCCGGCAAGGCACGCGACGGGTTGTCGAGCCAGCCTTCCATGCCGGATGACAGATGGAGGAAGTTGAACACGTGCTGCAGCACGCCGTACTGGCCGTTGTACATCCAGATGAAGATCAGGGCCACGGCGACCGGCGGGGCCGCCCACGGGATGGTGATCAGCGAGCGGGCCAGTCCACGACCGCGAAACGGCATGTTGAGCAGCAGCGCAGTGCCCAGGCCGATGCCGATCGAGAAAACGACACAGGCGACCGTGTAGACCAGCGTGACGACCAGGACCTGGTTGAACTCGGCCTGGCCGAACAGGTCGGCGTAGTTGCGCAACCCGACCCACGTGTGCTGCCCCGGCGAGAGCAGCGAGGTCTGCGTGAAGCTCAGGTACAGCTCCTGCACCAGCGGATAGGCCTGGAAGACCAGCAGATACAGCATGACAGGCGCGCAGAACAGATAGGGTGCCCACCCCACGCCGCCGGAGGCGGCTGGCTTGCTGCTGACAGCCATGGCTGGCTTTGCGTCCGTCGCGGCCGCGGCGTTCATTTGCGCAGCACCCGTGTGCTGACGAGCTTCTGCGCGTCGTCCATGGCCTTCTGCGGATCGGCGCCGCCCTGCAGCACGCGCAGCACCTGCTCCAGGATCACCTGCTGGATCTCCGGCGTGCGCGCCTCGAAGCCCTGCACCAGTTGTGGCACGCTGTTGGCCGACTGGTCGTCATAGACCTTGAGCCACGGCTTAGCCTTGAGCTCTTCGGGCGTGCGCTCGACCACCGTCGCGACGCTGGCCGCGCCGAGGATTCCCTGCAGTTCCTTCTGGTTCTCGGGCTGCATCATCCACTTGACGAAGGTGACCGCCGCAGCCTTGTGCTTGGTGTTGGCGTTGATGGTGAGCGGTGCGAGGATCAGGCCTTGCGCACGGGTCGGGAATGGCGATGGAGCCGCAGCGAGCGGCAGGTCGGGCGCCTGTTGGCTGAAGATGCCAGCCACACCGCCGTTGTCGATCTCCATCGCCAGCTTCTTCTCCCAGAACATGCGACGGTAGGTCGCGGCATCGGCGCCTTTCGGTGTCGCGCCGAGGTCGTACATCTTCTTGTAGGCGACGACGCCTTCCACCACCTTCGGGCTGTTGATCGTGAGGTTGCCCTTCTCGTCGCTCCAGCGTCCGCCAAAGCCGTAGACGAAGTTGCAGAGGTCCTGCCAGAAGCCGTTGCTCTCGGCCATCGTGGCGCGGTAGGCAAAGCCGAACACGTTGTCTCCGGTCGCACCCTTGGCGGCCGCAAGGAACTCGTCGAAGGTCGCCGGCGGCTTGCCGCCCTTGAGCAATTGCGGGTTGTAGATCAACTGGTAGTTGCTGATCTCGAAAGGGACGCCGTAGCGCTTGCCGTCGATCACCAGGTATTTGTTGGGGCCGGTCAGCTTGTAGTCGCTGGCCTTGATCTCGCTGTCCAGCGGCACGATGCGCTGCGCCTGTGCGGCCGCGTAGTAGTCGATCAGGTCGAAGCGCACGAGGTCGGGCCCTGCCCCGCCGCCCATCTGCGTGAACACCGTCTTGGCGAGCGTGGAGAACGGCAGCGCGAGCGGCTGCACTTCGATCGCGTTCTGGCTCTTGTTGAATTTGTCGACCCAGACCTTGAGCTTGTCGCCCCGCCCGGATTCCGCAAAGGTCGCGGCAGCGAAGCTCAGGGTTTCCTTAGCCTGCGCATGCGCAGCGTCAGGCAAGGACGAGGCGAAGACGATGGCTGCAGCGATGGCCGTGGCGCTGGCCGAGATGCGTGAGAGGCCCGAGAGTTGATTCATGCATGTCCCCAGTAAGCGGTGCGTCGGCCGCTGGTTCTTGATGGAAGGAAACGAAGAATACTGTGATATTTCACGATATTTCTAAGTGAATACCCTATCGACCAATCTGACATAGCCAAAGCCTTCGCTCATTGGGAAAACCGTCGAGAACGCGAGTGACAACGCTGACATATCAGCTATGCTTGGGTACTGCATCAAGGAGATTTCATGGCGACCCGCGCTCCTGCCCGACCCAAGCTGGTACCTGTTGACACAACGACGCCTGCCACCCCGCGCAAGGCGGCTACCAATCTGTCGGATCAAGCCTATGAGCGCATCGAAGAACTGCTGATCTGCTGCAAGCTCCCGCCCGGCCGATTCCTGGCGACCCACGAACTGCAGGCAATGGTCGGCTACGGCCGTACGCCGGTGCACCAGGCGCTCAGCCGCTTGGCGGCCGACACCCTCGTGCAGATCACCCCGCGCCATGGCATCCGCATCGCACCGATCGACCTGACACGAGACCGCCTCTTACTGCGCCTTCGCCGCGACATGGAGCGATTTGTCATCCGGCTCGCCACAGAGCGATCGGGCGCATCACAGCGCAACCGCATGCAGCACATAAAAAGGCAGCTCATCGAGCACGGCTCCCAGATGACGATCGACCAGTTCAATGTCGTCGACCGCATGATCGACCAGTTGTTTCTCGCGGCCGCGCAGGAACCCTTCGTTGAGGGAACGCTGCGGCCGCTGCATACGATCTTCCGGCGGATCGGCTGGATCTATCACATGCACAACCCGAACGAGGTTCACCTGCAGGGTACGGTCGACGGACACATCGCCGTCATCGACGCGGTGGCCAACGGCAATGTCGATGAGGCCATCTCGGCGTCCGACGGCCTGATGGATTTTGTGGACGGCATGTTCGAAGTGCTCGAGCGCGACGTGGCGCCCAGCACGCTCGATTGCAGTCTGCAGGACGACGAAAACTACCTAGCCCTTGGCACGCCCGGCACCGCACGCTGATTGCGCCGGCTCACCTTCAGGTGCTTTCTCACGGCAGGGTCGACACGATCACGATCGCATCCGGCCGCTTCTCGATGTCAGGCACCAGTGCCATCCCCAGTCCGGGCCCTGCCGGCGGACGGATGAACCCGAGTTCGATGGGCGGAAGACTTTGGACGCAGTCGGCGTACCAGCCGTAGTAAAAGCCCCGCGCGATCTCCTGCTCGACCACATTGGGGAAGACCATCGCGAGGTGCGTCGAGACGGCCAGCGTCACCGGCCCGGAGCAATCGTGGTACGCAATCGATCTGGCGTGCGCCTCGGCCAACGCGCTGGCCTTTCGCGCGAACGTCACGCCACCGCCCCAGGTCACGTCGATGATCGGCGTCGAGATCTTTCCGACTTCCAGCAGCCCCTGAATCTGGCCCAGGCCTCCGAGCGTTTCACCGCCGGCAAGGGGCGCCGAGGTGGCGACAGTCAGGTCTGCCAGTTCCGACAGCCGGTCCATCCAAATCGGATCCTCAATCCAGTCGGGCTCGATTTCTTCCAGAGCGGCCGCGATCTTCTTCGCAGCGGGAAGGCTCCAGAGTCCATGCAACTCGGCTTTCAGGCGCATGCGCGAGCCGTGAACCTTTCTAATCTCCTCGAAGGGCGCCATCCCCTTCTTCAGATCTGCCGCCGAGATGTCGTACCCGTCGACAGCACCCTCCGCAAAATCGAAAGGCCAGATCTTCATGGACGTGATGCCCATGCCTAGCAACTCAGCCGCCAACTCCGCAGGCCGATTCATGAAGGCATCGAGATCCTCGTAGGTCTTCTGAGCCGCCGCAGGTCCTTTCAGTCCAAAGTTGTCAGGCCTGACATCCGAAGTCTTGGTGACGTAGCTCGGGCCCGCACAGGTGTTGTAGACCCTGATGCGGTCTCGCGTCCTGCCGCCCAGAAGTTCGCAGAGCGGGATGCCCGCCCGCTTTCCGGCGAGATCCCACAGCGCAACATCCACGGCAGACAGCGCGCGAATCTCCGCGCCGGTGCCGCAGAAGCCGACGTAGGGGCGCATCAGCCTGTTGAGCGCCTCGATGCGCGATGGGTCCTGGCC
>NZ_JBFUCI010000481.1:0-4474 GCF_056405335.1 Variovorax sp. P1_H12_2 | reverse complement strand
CACCGTGCCTCTGAGCGCCGCGGGCCTCTGCGAGCGGCGCGCGCCGAGCGGCATCGCCCTTCGCGGCTACGTGAAGAACGAAGCCATGGTCGACCGCGTCACCGACCTCGACGTGGTGTGGCATCGCGCGCTGCGGCACGGCTACGGCTGGATCTTTCCGTGCGCGGGCGGCGTGTTCAACGTCGGCGTCGGCTTCATCGGCCCGGCCGATGTGAACCTGCGCGATCTGTTCGATGCCTTCACGCGCGTCCACCCGCCCGCCCGCGAGCTGATGGCGTGCGGCATGCCGCTCGGCCCGCTCAAGGGCGCGCCGCTGCGCTGCTCGCTCGGCGGAGCGCGCTGGTCGCGCGCCGGACTGCTGGTGGCGGGCGAGGCTGCGGGAAGCACCTATTTCTTCACCGGCGAAGGCATCGGCAAGGCGCTGGAGACCGGCATGCTCGCCGCTGAAGCGATCGGCGCGGGGCGTGACGAAGGACGGGACGACGCGGGAGTGCGCGCACGCTACGAAGCCGCGTTGAGCGCGCTGAAGCCGCGCTTCGCCGAGTACGAGCAGGCCAACCGCATCAACAACCACCCGTGGCTGGCCGACCTGCTCGTCTGGCGCGCGAGCCGCAGCGACAGCATCCTGAACCGCCTGAGCGGCGTGCTGGAGGAAACCCACGACCCGGGCGATCTCGTGACGGCCCGGGGCGTCCTGCGGCTGTTTCTGCCTCTGGGTTGAAGAGGTTCGTCGGCCRCCGACTTGATAACGGCGTCCCTTGGGCATATAAGTGGTCATGGTTCCTTATTGCGTCGCGAGACGGAAAGGAGGGCCCCATGCGGAGACGAACTTTCTGGCTGATGCCGGACCCGGCGAGCGCCAGGCGAGCGATGCACGATCTCGTGCAGGCGCGCGTCGACGTTGCGCGCATTCATTTCGCCGCGGCGGACGGCGCCGACATGACCGGGCTTCATGCGGCGAACGTGTGGCAGACCTCGGACCTCGTTCACGCGGCCAAGACCGGCTGGGTGGTCGGAACGGCCTGCGGCATCGTCATCGGCCTGATCGCCGCGCTGATGTTTCCGATCGTGGGCGACGAGCCCGAGTGGGAACTGGYCGTGGTGCTGGGCGTCCTCGGCGGCGTGACCGGCGCGTGGTCGGCGAGCATGATCGGCATATCGATCCCGAGTCCCCGCCTGCAGCGCTTCGAAGGCGCCATGGCGCAGGGCTGGATTCTCCTGATGGTGGACCTGCCGCGCTCGCGCGCGCAGGACATCGAGACGCTGATGCGGACCGCGCATCCCGAAGCCCTGTTCGAGGGCGGGGAGCAGCAGGTCCCGGCGTTCCGCTAGCGGCGCGCACGAACCGCGCAACGACGATGACGAGTCAAGGTGCCGCCCATGATCATGGCTGTCGCCCTGCTGCTCATCGTGATCGGTTCCGTGCTGTTCCATTGGCTCAATCCTTGGTGGACCACCCCGCTGGCGTCCAACTGGCAGCAGATGGACGACACCCTGACCATCACGCTGGTGATCACGGGCATCTTCTTCGTCGCCATCAACCTGTTCGTCGTCTACACGCTGGTGCGCTTCCGTCATCGCGACGGTCGCCGCGCGGCGCATGAACCCGAGAACAAGAAGCTCGAGCGCTGGCTGATCGGCGGCACCACCGTCGGCATCATGGCGCTGCTGGCGCCCGGCCTCGTGGTGTACGCGAACTATGTCCGGGAGCCGCGCGACGCCCTCGTGCTGGAGGTGCTGGCCCAGCAGTGGCAATGGCGCTTTCGCTTCCCGGGCGAGGACGGCAAGCTGGGCGCGACCGATGCGCGCTTCTTCAGCGCCACCAATCCGTTCGCCATCGACCCCGCCGACCCGGCCGGGCAGGACGACCTCCTGATCGCCTCCGACGAGGTGCACCTGCCGCTCGGCAAGCCGGTGTTGGTGCTGCTGCGCTCGAACGACGTGCTGCACGACTTCTTCGTGCCGCCCTTCCGCGCCCGGATGAACACGGTGCCGGGGCAAGTCAGCCGCTTCTGGTTCACGCCGACCGTCGCGGGCCGCTTCGAAGCGCTCTGCGCGCAGTTGTGCGGCGTGGGCCATCCCAACATGCGCGGCTTCGTGGTGGTGGAGGATCCGGCGGCCTACAAGGCCTGGCAGGTGGCGCTGCCGACCTTCGCCAGGACGCAGGCCAAGGCCCCCGAGGCCCCGTCCGGCGGCGAGGCGGCCGGCGGCGCCGGCGCACGCGTCGAACAGGGCCGCGCGCTGGCGGACGCCAAGGGCTGCGTGGCCTGCCACACGATCGACGGCAGCCCGCGCGTGGGGCCGACCTGGAAGGGCCTGCACGGCAAGACCGAGACCATGGCGGACGGCTCGACCGCGCTGGTCGACGAAGCCTATCTGCGCAGCTTCATCCGCGATCCACAGGCCCGCCACGTGAAGGGCTTCCCGCCGGTCATGCCCAAGATCGAGCTGAGCGATGAAGAGCTGGCCGCGCTGGTGGCCTATATCCAGAGTCTGGGCAGCCCGCCGGCGCAGGCTGCCACCGAACAGAAGGCTCCGCGATGAACCCTTCTTCGCCCTCGGGGTCCGCCATGGCCCATGACGCCGACGCCGAGCACCACGCGCCGCAGAGTTTCCTGACCCGCTATGTCTGGAGCCAGGACCACAAGGTGATCGCGGTCCAGTACGCCTGCACCGCGATCGCGGTCGGCGTGGTGGGCCTGGTGCTGTCCAACCTGATGCGGCTGCAGCTCGGCTTTCCGGGCCAGTTCGAGTTCATCAACGCCGAGCGCTATTACCAGTTCGTGACCATGCACGGGATGATCATGGTCATCTACCTGCTCACGGCGCTGTTCCTCGGCGGCTTCGGCAACTACATGATTCCGCTGATGGTGGGGGCGCGCGACATGGTGTTCCCCTACCTCAACATGCTGAGCTTCTGGGTCTACCTGCTGTCGGTGGTGGTCCTGATGGCGAGCTTCTTCGTCGAGGGCGGACCCACCGGCGCGGGCTGGACGCTGTACCCGCCGCAGTCGATCCTGCCCGGCACGCCGGGCCATGCGGGCGGCATCGTGCTGATGCTGGTGTCGCTGGTCATCTTCATCGTGGCGACGACGATGGGCGGGTTGAACTACGTGACCACCGTGCTGCAGGCGCGCTGCGAAGGCATGACGCTGCTGCGCATGCCGCTCACGGTGTGGGGCATTTTCGTCGCCACCATCCTCGCGCTGCTCGGTTTTCCGGCGCTGTTCGTCAGCGGCGTGATGCTGTTGCTCGACCGCACGCTGGGCACCAGCTTCTTCATGCCGGCGCTGGTGTCGATGGGGCAGGTGACCGGCTACAAGGGCGGCAGTCCATTGCTGTTCCAGCACCTGTTCTGGTTTTTCGGCCATCCCGAGGTCTACATCGTGGCGCTGCCGGCCTTCGGCATCGTCTCCGACCTGATCAGCGTGCACGCGCGCAAGAGCATCTTCGGCTACCGCATGATGGTGTGGGCCATCGTCGCCATCGGCGGACTCAGCGTGGTGGTCTGGGCGCACCACATGTTCGTGAGCGGCATGAACCCGTACTTCGGCTTCTTCTTCGCGACCACCACGCTGATCATCGCCGTGCCCACGGCGATCAAGGTCTACAACTGGCTGCTGACGCTGTGGCGCGGCGACATCCACCTGTCGGTGCCGATGCTGTTCGCGCTGGCCTTCGTCTGCACCTTCGTCATCGGCGGGCTGACCGGGCTGTTCCTGGGCAACGTGAGCGTGGACATTCCCCTGTCCGGCACCTACTTCGTGGTGGCGCACTTCCACATGGTGATGGGCGTGGCGCCGCTGCTGGTGGTGTTCGGCGGCATCTACCACTGGTTCCCGAAGATCACCGGCCGCATGCTCGACGACCGGCTCGGCCAGCTGCATTTCTGGATCACCTTCATCGGCACCTACCTGATCTACTTCCCGATGCACTACCTCGGCGTGCTGGGCATGCCGCGGCGCTACTACAACTTCGACGGCTACAAGTTCATTCCGCCGTCGGCGTTCAGCCTGAACGAATTCATCAYCGTGATCGCGCTGATCGTGGGCGTCGGGCAACTGCTGTTCATCGTCAATCTCGCGTGGAGCGCCTGGCGCGGCCGGCCGGCCGACGCCAATCCCTGGCGTGCCGCCTCGCTCGAATGGCAGACGCCGACGACGCCGCCGGGCCACGGCAACTGGGGGCCGCGGCTGCCGGTGGTCTACCGCTGGGCCTACGCCTACGGGGTGCCGGGTGCGGCGGAGGATTTCATCGCGCAGAACGCCCCGCCGGAAGCCGGGGGCGAGGAGCCCGAATCGGAAGGCCGGGGCGAAGTTCGAGGGGCGCCGGCATGAGCGCAGCGCCACGTCGCTCCCAAGCCAGCTCGGAGGTCGCCTGATGAGCCCGGGCGCCGCCTTGGGCGTCCGCGGTGTCGACCGCGGCGGCCGGCTTCGCGATGCGCGCGCGAGCGCGGCCAGCATCGGCCTGTGGG
>NZ_JBFUCI010000480.1:0-4491 GCF_056405335.1 Variovorax sp. P1_H12_2 | reverse complement strand
GCGCCGCGCCGGGCCGCCCCAAGCAAGCTCGCACCGCAGTGCGCAGCACGAAGGTATTCCCATGAGCGCTATTCCAGCAATGATCCTGGCAGCCGGCCGCGGCGAGCGCATGCGGCCACTGACCGACCACACACCGAAGCCGCTGCTCGAAGTGCACGGCAAGCCGCTGATGCAGTGGCCGATGGATGCGCTGGCCGCGGGCGGCTTCACCGATCTCATCGTGAACACGGCCTGGCTGGGCGAGCAGATCGAGGCGCGCTTCGGCAGCCGGCACGGCGCGGCCGCACTGCGCTACTCGCACGAAGGCCGCGACTTCGGCGGCGCGCTCGAGACCGCGGGCGGCATCGTGCGCGTACTGCCGGCGCTGGGCGAGGTGTTCTGGGTGGTCGCGGGCGACGTGTTTGCGCCGGAATTCGCCTTCACCCAGCAGGCGGTCGACCGCTTCGCGGCGAGCGGGCGACTGGCGCATCTTTGGTTGGTGCCGAATCCGCCGCACAACCCGTCCGGGGATTTCGGCATCGCCGCCGATGGCAGCGCATTGGCGGATTCGCCGCGCAAGCACACTTTCTCGACCATCGCGCTGTACCGGGCCGGCCTGTTCGCGCCGCCGTTCTGCGCGATGCCGTCGGGCAACGCCTGCGGAACGAAGGCGGCGCTGGCGCCGCTGTTGCGCGCCGCCATGGCCGCCGGCACCGTCAGCGCCGAGCTCTATGCAGGACCGTGGACCGACGTCGGAACGCCGGAACGCCTCGCGGCGCTGAATGCATCGGGGCCGGCCATGCCGGGCGCACAAATAAAACGGCCCGCGTGAAGCGGGCCGTTCCATGCATGCCGGTGTGCCGGCCGTTCTACGGGATCGCGATCAGGGCACGTTGGCCGTCTTGAGGTGGAACGGCTTGCCAGGCAGGGCCATGGCGCCGCCGTACTCGATGCCGATGGCGCCCGTGGGCGTCACGGGGCACCCGTTGGGCGCCGGGCAGGCCTTGCCGTCGMTGAAGATCACCGGTCCGTAGCGGTAGTTCCTGATGGCCTTGCCGGCGTAGTCGGCCACGCTCACGATGTTGTTCGAGTTGGCGAAGTTGTCCGCGTCCTCGATCGAGATCGGATCGATCATGCGCGTGTCCTGCAAGGTGCGCACGATGCTGCCGCTGTTGCCGTTGGACGCAAAGCGCACCCACGAGATCTTGCGGTCGCCGCGCGAACTCACCAGCACCTGCTGCGACAGCGGATCGATGYTGCTGCTGCTGGTGTTGGTCGGCTCCGCCTTGGACGTCGCGATCGAGGTCGGATTGCGCCCGAGGCCSGTGACCGTGCCAACCTCCGTGAAGGCATTCGGCGAGGGCGCCGGGGCCGCACCGCCCGAGGCATAGCCGTCGAGGCTGTAGATGTGCATCGTGCCGTCCTGCGTCGCGAYCCAGGCGCGCRTCGCACTGCCGTAGAGGCTGGTCTTCACCGCCGTGGGCCGGCCCGACAGCGACACCGTCTTCGCCACCGTCGGMAYCTGCGAAGKYTSCTGMGYGAAGGTGTAGGGCCACTGGTTGTCGGCCTGCCCGAGGCTCGCCATCCTCGACGTGAAGGTCGCCAGGTCGCCCCCGAAGTAGACGYTGTTGACGTAGGTGAACAACGGCTTCAGGTCGATGAAGGCCRCCTTCTGCTCCGACTTGGAGATCACCACCGCCACGCCGCTCTTGGGGTACCGGCCGTAGTTGCTGCCGCCGCTCAGGAAGCTCTGGCGGTTGGTCTGGCTGGTCAGCGGCGTCCTGTAGCCCAGGAAGACGCCGTCGGGGAGCAGGGYRCCCCACTGGTCCATGCCCGTGGTGACCGAGATCTCGGTCGGCGCCGTCATGCCCGGCAGGTCGACATAGCCCAGGATCTTCATGAAGGCGATGACYCCCACATTCATCAGACCGGGGTACGGTGMARCCCACTCGTTCCAGTAGTCGATGTYRKTCKYCTTRTAGGGATCGCAGTTRTTGCACAGGCCGGCCAGCGCRACCACCGCGACCTGGCCCTTGAGGGCGGTCGTGTCCCAGACCGTGACCAGCGCGAATTCGCTGTTGTTGGTCACCGCGATGCCGGTCGGTACCTTGTTGGCCGGCAGTTTCACCGTCGTCTGGGTGCTCGAGGTGTTGGAGCCGGTGGTGCCGATCAGGCCATTCTGGTAGACCACCAGGCTCTGGTTGCAGAAGCCCGAACGCCCGCTGCACCGGCCCACCGCCACCGGATCCCCGTTGACGAGGCCGGCGGCCTTGTAGGCCTTCGCATTGATGCTGTCGAGGTTGCCRCCCGYCGCGCCGCCGATCGTCCAGCTGATCTGGGGCGTCTGCGCGAAGACGTTGTACTGGTAGCCCGACACCTGAATGTCGGTGGCCCCCATGCGTTGCGTCGAGTCATCCGCGACGTACGCCAGGTTGGCCCAGTTCGTGGAATAGAGGCCGGCGTCGGATTGCGGCGGACCGGCGATCTGCCAGGTGCCCGCCAAAGCGCCGCGACCCGGGATGTCGAGCGGATTGGCCGCGTCTTTCGCAACCAGCGTCGGAATGCCCGCGTTGCCCACTGCGTAGGACGCGGCATCCGGACCGTAGCGATAGGCCAGGCCGGCGTCCTTGCCCATTTTGGCCGCCATGTCGCGATAGGCAGAGGCCGAGATCGCCTGCGAGCCGTCGACGATGTCTTCGGGTAATGCCGAGCCCGCTGCGAGAGCACTGCCGCTGCCGGTGGTGGTCGCCGCTTGCGCCGTCGAACCTGCTGCCGCGGTCCCGGTCCCGGTTCCGGTTCCGGTACCAAGAGCAGCGAGCCCTCCGCCGCCTCCACCCCCGCCACCACCACCACAGCCCGCCAGCACGGCTGCGGCTACTGCGAGCAAAATCGTGCTCTTGTGTAGAACTTTCAACAAAACACCTCCAAAATAACGAGTTGGGGGTTTGTACGTGGGAGAGGTCCGACTGGGCAACCGTTCTTTCAAATCCTTTCCTGATGTTTTTCGCCCGCTCCCTGGCGGTGTTACATCCGTAGCGCATAGTGACCTTATGACCGCAACTTATCAAGCCTCCCGCCGATCACAACTTTCTTCTCATATTGAAAAGGGCGGCATTGCCATCATCCCGACGGCACCGGAGCGGCAGCGCAATCGCGACAGCGACTTCCTGTACCGGCACGACAGCTACTTCTATTACCTGACGGGCTTCACCGAGCCGAATGCCTGGCTGGTGCTCTCCGGCGACGGGCGATCGACGCTGTTCTGTGCCCCCAAGGACCTGGAGCGCGAGATCTGGGACGGCTACCGGCTGGGCCCGGAGGCTGCGCCGGCGGCGCTGGGCGTGGACGAGGCCTTCTCGATCGAGGAGCTCGATACCCGGCTGCCCCGCCTGCTCGAGAACAAGAGCGTCGTCTGGTATCCGTTCGCGACCCACAAGGGCCTGGAGACACGGGTCGACGGCTGGCTCTCCGCCGTGCGCGGGCGCGTGCGCTACGGCGCGCTGTGCCCCGAAGCGCAGCGCGACCTGTGCGGCCCGCTGGACGAAATGCGGCTGGTGAAGGATGCCGCCGAGCAGGACACCATGCGCCGCGCGGCCCAAATCAGCGCCAGAGCCCATGTCCGCGCGATGCAGTTGTCGGCGCGCATGCTGCGCGAAGGCCGGGAAGTGCGCGAGTACCACCTCGATGCCGAGCTGCTGCATGAATTCCGCCTCGGCGGCTCGCAGTACCCGGCCTACGGCTCGATCGTCGCGGCGGGCGCCAATGCCTGCGTGCTGCACTATCGCGCCGATACGGCGCCGGTGCGCGACGGCGAACTGGTACTGATCGACGCCGGCTGCGAGCTGGACGGCTATGCCAGCGATATCACCCGCACCTTTCCGGCCAACGGCAGGTTCACCGGCCCGCAGCGCGCCCTGTACGACCTGGTGCTGGCCAGTCAGGACGCCGCCGTGGCGGCGACCCGGGCGGGACAGCGCTTCACCGATCCGCACGACGCCACCGTGAGGGTGCTGTCGCAGGGCATGCTGGACCTGGGGCTGCTCGACGCCAACAAGGTCGGCGGTGTCGACGACGTGATCGAGAAGCGCGCCTACTTCCCTTTCTATATGCACCGCACCGGCCACTGGCTCGGCATGGACGTACACGATTGCGGCAGCTACATCGAGCCCACGCAGCTCGGCGAAGTGAGCGAGCGCAGGGACCCGCTGTCCAACGAACTGATCCAGAACCGGCCCAGCCGGATCCTGCATCCGGGGATGGTGCTGACCATCGAGCCCGGCATCTACGTGCGGGCGGCCCAGGGCGTGCCGGAACAGTTCCACAACATCGGCATCCGCATCGAAGACGACGCCATCGTCACCGAGACCGGGTGCGAGCTGATCTCGCGCGGCGTGCCCGTCAAGGCCGACGAGATCGAAGCGCTGATGCGCGACTGATGCGGGCGCCGGGCCGAAGCAGGACGTTCAGGCCGCTGCCGCCGCCAGGTGCCCGCGCGTGAAGGCCTCCTCGAAG
>NZ_JBFUCI010000479.1:0-4497 GCF_056405335.1 Variovorax sp. P1_H12_2 | reverse complement strand
CAAGCTCGAGACCGTGAGCCGGACCCTGTCGAAGTTCGCGGCCGACGGCATGGTCGAGGTCGAGCAACGCAACGTGCGCATCGTCGATCCCGAGGCGCTGCGCCGCATCGTCAATCCGCCGGGCTGTTGATCTCGCGCGCCGGCAGGGTCAGCAGCAGGGTCAGTGCGCCCGCCCCCATGGCCAGCAGCCAGAAGACGAAAAAACCGACCGTGTAGACGGCCTGGCGCGAAGCACCGAGCGCCTCGCCGCGCCAGTTCAGGTCGCCCGGGTCGACCAGGGCGAACACCAGCACCTCGAGCGCGCAGGCCAGGAGGAAGGCCGGCCAGAGAATCCACATCCAGCGGCGCGTCTGCATGCACTCACTCCTTCGGCAGCGGCACGGCGCTGCCCGGTGTCGCCGCGTGGTTGCGCCCGGCCACGGCCGGCATCAGCTTCTTGTCGGCCAGGGTGCGGTTGATCTCCACGCCCTTGCGGTAGTAGTCCTGGTCCACCACCGGGTCGGGCGTGGAGATCGCCAGCCACAGGGTGAAGAAGCTCGCGACCACCACCACGCCCGGCCCGCCGATCACCATCCACACCAGGGGGAAGCGGTACCACGGAGGGCAGGGTTTCATCGCGTCGTTGTCGTGCGTCATCTTGGTCCTTGGGTTGATCAGCGCGGTACCAGGAACACCGCGGGCTCCGAGACACTGGCGTTGCCGCTTTCGGCGCGGACGTCGAAATGCACCTTGTGCGAACCCGCCGCTGCCGCCCCATAGGGTAGCTGCAACCGGACCGCGACCCAGCGCGACTCCGCCGGCGCGACCTCGACCACGGGCTCCGAGGACACCTTCAGCCCCTCGAGGCCGCCCGCGGCGATCCGGTAGCGCTGCACCTGTTCGGTGGCATTCATGATCTGCAGGCGGTAGACGTTCTCGAGCTGGCCGCCTTCGACGATGCGGGCCAGCGACGCGCGGTCGCGCACCACGTCGACCTTCAGCGGCGTGCGCGTCACCAGGCTGGCGAGCAGGCCGATGCACAGCGCCGCCAGCACCCCGGTGTAGATCAGCACCCGCGGCCGCAGCACGCGCCGCAGCACCTGCCGCGGCGTCCAGCGGCCAGCCATGCCGTTCTGCGTGGCGTAGCGGATCAGGCCGCGCGGCGTGTCCATCTTGTCCATCACGATGTTGCAGGCATCCACGCAGAGGCCGCAACCGATGCACTCGTACTGGAGGCCTTCGCGGATGTCGATGCCGGTCGGACAGACCTGCACGCACAGATGGCAGTCGATGCAGTGGCCCAGCGGCGCCGCGGTCGATGCGCGCCCTTTCGCCGGCACGCCGCGAGGCTCGCCGCGCGCGGCGTCATAGCTCACGATCAGCGTGTCGCGATCGAACATCGCGCTCTGGAAGCGCGCATAGGGGCACATGTACTTGCACACCTGCTCGCGCATGAAGCCGGCGTTGCCGTAGGTCGCGAAGCCGTAGAACAGCACCCAGAAGATTTCCCAGGAACCCATCGTCGTGTGCAGGAACGACATCCCCAGCTCGCGGATCGGCGTGAAGTAGCCGACGAAGGTAAAGCCGGTCCACAGGCCGATGGAGATCCAGACCACGTGCTTGAACCACTTCTTGACCAGCTTCTCGGCCGACATGCCGCCGCGATCCAGGCGCATGCGCGCGATGCGGCTGCCTTCGATCTTCTCTTCGACCCACATGAAGATCTCGGTGTAGACCGTCTGCGGGCAGGCATAGCCGCACCACAGCCGGCCCGCCACCGCGGTGAACAGGAACAGCGACAGGGCCGAGATCACCAGCAGGCCCGTGAGGTAGATCAGGTCCTGCGGATAGAGCACCAGGCCGAAGATGAAGAAGCGCCGCGCGCCGAGGTCGAACAGCACCGCCTGGCGCTGGCCCCACTCGAGCCAGGGCAGTCCGTAGAACACGAGCTGCGTCGCGAACACCAGCGCCCAGCGCCAGCGCGCGAAGTAGCCGCTGACGCTGCGCGCATAGATCTTCTCGTGTGCCGCGTAGAGGCCGACGCTCTTCTCGGCCGCCACGATCGGAATCACCGTGCGAGGGGCCTGCTTCGGCGCGGGCATGCGATCGGTCATGGCGTCAGGCTCACTGGGCCCCTGTGGCGGGCTTGTTCGACAGTCCCCAGACGTAGGCCGTGAGCACGTGGATCTGGGCCTCGGTCAGGCGGCCCTGCTGCGCCGGCATCTGGTTGAYCTTGCCGCCGTTGATCATCGCGATGATCGATTCCTGCCCGTAGCCGTGCAGCCAGATCTTGTCGGACAGGTTCGGCGCGCCGACCGCGGTGTTGCCCACGCCGCCGATGCCGTGGCAGGCCGCGCAGGTCGTGAACTTGCTCTTGCCGAGGCCGGCGCGGACCGAGTCGTGCGGGCTGCCCGACAGGCTCAGCACATAGTTGGCGAGATTCTTGACGTCCTCGGCCGAGCCGACCGCCTCGGCCATCGGCGGCATCGTGCCGATGCGGCCGAGCGCGATGGTCTCGTGGATCTTCTCGGGCGTGCCGCCATGCAGCCAATCGCCGTCGGCCAGGTTCGGGAATCCCTTGCTGCCGCGCGCGTCCGAGCCGTGGCACTGCGCGCAGTTGTTGAGGAACAGGCGCTCGCCGATCGCCATGGCGCCCGCGTCGCCCGCCAGCCGCTCGACCGGCTGCGCCGAATAGGCGGCATAGACCGGGGCCAGTTCGGCGTTGGCCTTGTCGACCTCCTTCGTGTACTCGCCCTCGGTGGTCCAGGCCAGCGTGCCGCGGTAGCTGCCCAGGCCCGGGAAGACGACCAGGTAGCCGATCCCGAAAACGATGGTCAGCACGAACAGGCCCATCCACCAGCGCGGCAGCGGGTTGTTCATTTCGCGCAGGTCCTCGTCCCAGACGTGGCCGGTGGTGTTGTCGTCGCCGGCCGGACCGCGGAAGCGCGCGGTCCACCACAGCAGCAGCGCGCAGGCCAGGATGCCGCCCAGCGCGATGGCGGTCACGAAGTGCGACCAGAAGTTGGTGGTGAAGTCGCTCATGAGGGGTCCTCTTCGAAGGGGAGTCTTGCGGCCTCTTCGAAGGCCTTCGCGTTGCGGCGCGAATAGACCCAAACCAGGATGCCGATGAAAGTGGCGAACGACGCCAGCGTGGCGGCGATCCGCAGGGTGGTGACGGTGTCCATCGCTGCGCTCCTTACTTGAGTGCCAGGCCGAGCGACTGCAGGTACGCGACGATCGCGTCCATCTCGGTCTTGCCCTTGACCTCGGCCGGCGCGGCCGCGATCTGGGCGTCGGTGTAGGGCACGCCGACCCGGCGCAATGCCGTCATGTGGGCGGCGGACTCGGCGCCGTCGAGCGGCGCCTTCTCGAGCCACGTGTAGGCCGGCATGTTCGACTCGGGCACCAGGTCGCGCGGATTGTTCAGGTGGATGCGATGCCACTCGTCGCTGTACTTGCCGCCCACGCGGTGCAGGTCGGGGCCGGTGCGCTTGCTGCCCCACTGGAACGGATGGTCGTAGACGAATTCGCCGGCCACCGAGTAGTGGCCGTAGCGCAGCGTCTCGGCGCGGAACGGGCGGATCATCTGCGAGTGGCAGTTGTAGCAGCCCTCGCGCACGTAGATGTCGCGGCCCGCCAGTTGCAGCGGCGTCAGCGGCTCCACGCCTTTGACCGCCTCTGTGGTCGACTTCTGGAAGAACAGCGGCACGATCTCGACCAGGCCGCCGACCGCGATCACCAGCAGGATCAGCACGATCATCAGGAAGTTGTTGGTCTCGATCTTCTGGTGCGAGAAGCCGGATTCGGGGGTATTCGAACTCATGGCGTTTCCTCAGGCGTGGGCAATGGCGGTCTGCGGGATCGGCGACGGCTTGCTGAAGCCCGAGATCACCGTCATCCAGACGTTCCAGGCCATCACCAGCATGCCGCCCAGGTACAGCAGGCCGCCGATCATGCGCACCACGTAGTAGGGATAGGTGGCCTTCACGCTCTCGACGAAGGTGTAGGTCAGCGTGCCGTCGGGATTGACCGCGCGCCACATGAGGCCCTGCATCACGCCGGCGATCCACATCGCGGCGATGTACAGCACGATGCCGATGGTCGACATCCAGAAGTGCAGCTCGATCGCCTTCACGCTGAACATCTCGGTGCGCCCGTACACGCGCGGGATCAGGTAGTAGAGCGAGCCCATCGAGATCAGCCCGACCCAGCCGAGCGCGCCCGCGTGCACGTGGCCGACGGTCCAGTCGGTGTAGTGCGACAGCGCGTTGACGGTCTTGAYCGACATCATCGGACCTTCGAAGGTCGACATGCCGTAGAAGGACAGCGAGACGATCAGGAAGCGCAGGATCGGGTCGGTGCGSASCTTGTSCCAGGCGCCCGASAGCGTCATCAMGCCGTTGATCATGCCGCCCCAGCTGGGCGCCAGCAGGATCAGCGAGAACACCATGCCGATCGACTGGGTCCAGTCGGGCAGCGCCGTGTAGTGCAGGTGGTGCGGGCCAGCCCACATGTAGG
>NZ_JBFUCI010000478.1:0-4513 GCF_056405335.1 Variovorax sp. P1_H12_2 | reverse complement strand
AACGCAGCCGGTGCACCGCTCGCGGCGCCGGCCTGTGCCGCCGCAAGCAGGTCGAGCGTGGCATCGATCTCGCCGGCGCGCCGCGCATCGATGTATTCGCGGACGCTGTCGAGGAAGACCAGTACCCAGTCGCCGACCGCCGGCTGCGTCACCAGCGCGGTCCGGACGCGTCGCTGCTCGCCCCGTCCGGTGCAGAGGGCGTGTCCAGGCTCGACCGCGATGACCTGCATGGGGATCCCGATGCACATGGCGCGCTCAGGCCTCCTGCCGCGCTGGCGCCGGCAGGAAGCGTTCGTCGCCGCGGCGGCAGGCGGCGTCCTCGGCCGGTCGTCCGGCCTCGTAGCGCCCGAGGTCGAGCTGGCGGAAGGTCACGACTTCGGCGCCGTCCAGCGGCTGCCTGCGCGGTCGCGGGGCGGCACCCCAGTGCCGCAGTGCGTCGACGCCGAGCGCGAGGGCGTCCTCCATCGCAAGTCTCACGGTCGGGCGCAGGCTGCCGCCGTAGTCGTCCAGCTCCTCGGGTTGGCACCCGACGAGCAGCACGTGCCGTGGATAGCGCTCGGTGAGTTGCGCCAGCATGAGCACTTCCTGGAACCCGGTCTGGTGCAGGCTCATCTTCTTGGCGCCCATGAAGCGAGGCACTTCGTCGTCCTCGATCAGCTTGAGCGTGCCGGGCGGCAGGCCGTAGTCGATAGCGTCGAAGATCAGCAGTCGGCTGGCCTGCTGGACGTGCTGGATCAGGTAGAGGCCCTGCGTGCCGCCATCGATCAGCGCCACATGCGGTGCGAACTCCCAGCGTTGCTGCAGGGCTTCGACACAGCGCACGCCGAAACCCTCGTCGGCCCACAGCACGTTGCCGATGCCGAGCACGCAAATGGATTCGTCCTGCGACATGGGCTCAGTCCTTGAATGTGCGATGGCCGGAGATCATCGTGCTGACCACGCTGGAGCGGCCCATGATGTCCTCCCGGATCGCGGCGTACACATGCAGGATCACGAACACGATCAGCCCCCACATGCCGAGGTGGTGCCAGGTATGCACATCCTGCGACTGCCCGAACAGCGGGATGACCCAGCCGAACAGTCGGTCCTGCCAGGAGCCGCGCTGGGCGCCTTCCGCATACAGCGCGAAGCCGGTGACGATCATGAAGACAATCAGCAGGAGGAAACCGAAAAACATCGCGAAACGCGCCAGCGGGTTGTGGCCCACGTAGCGCCCGGGTCGCGCGCTGACGAACGCGTACCACTTCACCATGCCCCAGATCTCCTGCCAGTAGACGCGCTGGAAGATCGGCACCCAGAACAGCTCGCGCGCGTGGTGGTTGCCGACGACGGCCCAGTAGATGCGCCCGAGCAGCCCGACCGCCAGCAAGTAGCCGGCCGCGAAATGCGCAAAGCGGATGTAGCCCATCAGGAAGTTCGCGCTGGCCTCGCCAGGCTGGGTCGGCAGCGGAGAGCCGATGAAATAGCCGGTGATGGCCAGCACCGTGATCGCGAGCGCGTTGATCCAGTGCCAGATGCGCACCGGTGCCTCGTACACATAGACCGACTTGATCGACCGGCCGTGCGCCACGGCGCTGTCGTCGCCGCCGCGGGCCGGGGCAACGGGGGAGGAGGTTGTATTCATGGCTGGGTCCCGGGATGGTGTGCGCGCCGGCGTCAGAGGCGCGCCGCGAGCATCAGCAGCCCGCTGCCGCCGATCAGCGCGGTCGCCRTGCGCCAGGCCCAGCCCGGCAACCGCTGCAGCGCGGCGCCGGCGCCCAGGCCCACGGCGTGCAGCAGCGTCGAGGCCAGCAGGAAGCCGGCCGCGTAGGCCATGAACGAATGGCCGCCGGCCAATTCACCGCCGTGTGCATGGCCGTGCAGCACCCCGGCGAGCGCGACCAGTGCCAGGCCGGCCATCGGTGCGATGCGCCCGGCGCCCAGCAGCAACGCCGCGAGCGCGACCACGCTCAGCGCGACGCCCGCCTCGACCCCCGGCAATCCGATGCCGCGGATGGCCAGCACGGCGCCCAGCAGCAGCGTCGCGAGGAATGCCGCCGGACCTGCGGCGCGCCAGCCCTTCGGCAGCGCGACCACCGACCACATTCCCACCGCGACCATGGCGAGCAGATGATCGTAGCCGCCGAGCGGGTGTGCGAGCCCGGCGGCAAAGCCTTCGGTGCCGTGGCCGGGATGGGCCTGCGCCGCCGAGGCCAGTGTGAACGCGAAGGCCGCGGCCAAGGCCTTGGCCACCGACACCCGAGCGCGGGTGCTGCGTGCTGTCTGAATCTGCATGTGCTTGTCTCCGTTCCTTGGGGGTGGTCAGCGCACCGTGACGCTGGTGAGTTCCTGGCCGTCCGGGCTCATCACGTGGGTCGAGCAGGCGAGGCACGGGTCGAACGAGTGCAGCGTGCGAAGGATCTCGACCGGCTGCTCCGGGTTGGCCATCGGCGTGTTCATCAGGCTCGCCTCGAACGCGCCGATCYGGCCCTTGGTGTCTCGCGGGCTGCCGTTCCAGGTAGTCGGCACCACGCACTGGTAGTTCTCGATGCGGCCGTCCTTGATGCGGATCCAGTGCCCCAGCGCGCCGCGCGGCGCAGCGACGGTGCCGACGCCCTTGGCCTCCTTCGGCCAAGTGGACGGGTCCCATTTCTCGACGTTGGCCGTGCTCGTGTCGCCGGCCTTGATGTTGGCCACGAGTTCGTTGAAGTCGTCGAGCATCATCTCGGCGCAGTACTGTGCCTCGAGYGCACGCGCCAGCGTCCGGCCAATGGTCGTGGGCAGCAACTGCTTCACGGTGTACTGCGTCTGCGGCATGCCCAGCGCCTTCGGGAAATCCTTGTTGATGATCGCCGCGGACCGGTCGACCTGCTCCTTCACCCGTTGGCAGTGCGGATGGCCCTTCAGCGCGTGCGCGTAGCCGAGGATGTAGCGCGACAGCGGACCGACCTCCATCGCGTGGCCGCGCCAGCGCGGTGACTTGATCCACGAATACTTTGCGCTTTCGTCCAGTTGCTCGATGTTCGTTCGTGTGCCCTTGGTCCTTGCGCCGAGCTCGTAGTTGGGTTCGGTCACGCCGTCCCACGGGTGAAGCCCCTTCGACTCGTCGGCGTACTTGTACCAGCTGTGGTTGACGAACTCCTGCACCTGCGCGGGGTCGCGCGGGTCCACCGGGAGGATCTCGTCCCAGTTGCCGCCCAGGATCGCGCCACCGGGCAGCTGCTGGGTCCGGTGGTCGCCCATCACCTTCTCGTACGTGCCGTAGTCCATCACGTTGGTCGCGGCGAGGCCGCCGCCGTAGAGCCAGCCGGCCTGCTTGTAGATGGTGCCGATCGCCAGCACGTCGGGGATGTAGACGTTGTTGTTGAACTCGATCATTTCCCGGATGCGCGCCTCGATGAAATTCAGCCGCTCCATGTTGACGGGCGCGCCCGCGGCGCCGTCCTTGTCGATGTTGATGGCGCAGGGCACGCCGCCTACCAGGTAGTTGGGGTGCGGGTTCTTGCCGCCGAAGATGGTGTGGACCTTGACCCACTCCTTCTGCAGGTCGAGTGCCTCGAGGTAGTGCGTCACCGCCATCAGGTTGGCCTCGGGCGGCAGCACGTAGGCCTTGCTGCCCCAGTAGCCGTTCATGAACGGGCCGAGCTGGCCGCTCTCGACGAACTTCTTGAGCCGGTTCTGGATGTCGCGGAAATAGCCCGCCGACGACATCGGATGCGATGGGGACACGGTCTGCTGCAGCTCCGAGGTCTTCTTCGGATCGGCCTGCAATGCAGACACCACGTCGACCCAGTCGAGCGCATGCAGGTGGTAGAAATGCACCGCATGGTCGTGCTCCTGCAGCGTCTTGGCCATGATCTCCCGGATCAGGTAGGCGTTCTTCGGGATCGTGATGCCAAGCGCATCCTCCACCGCGCGCACCGAGGCGAGCGCGTGGCAACCGGTGCACACGCCGCAGATGCGTTCGACGAAAGCCCAGGCATCGCGGGGGTCGCGGCCCTTCAGGATGACCTCGAGCCCGCGCCACATCGTGCCGGTCGACACCGCGTTGCGAATGACGTTGTCGCTGTCGACATTCACTTCGCACCGCATGTGACCTTCGATCCGCGTGACCGGATCCACCACGATACGGCGACCCGTATCGTCCATCTTGTAGCCTTGTGTCTCGTATGCACTCATTGTTGTGGTCCTTGCCGTTGGGGCATCGAATTCTTCAGCGTTCGGCGGTGTCGGCCGTCTTGCTTTCGGCCTTGTGCTGTGCGGCCCGCTTGATGGCCGATGCGGCGGCATGCGCGACCGCTGCCGCCCCGACCACGCCTGCGGCCGTGGCACCGATCCGGTCGGCATTGGCCTCGATGCCGAACTGGTGGATGTCGGTCAGGCGGTTGTAGAACGAGCCCTTGTCCCAGAAGCCGTCTTCCGAGCAGCCGATGCAGCCGTGGCCGGCCTTGATCGGGAAGCTCGTGCCCTCGTTCCACTGCACCGTCGAGCAGGCGTTGTAGGTGGTCGGGCCCTTGCAACCGACCTTGTAGAG
>NZ_JBFUCI010000477.1:0-4517 GCF_056405335.1 Variovorax sp. P1_H12_2 | reverse complement strand
CCTCATGGCCTCGCGCTTGTCGAGGTGCAGGTGCAGGCGCAGCGTTTCCATCAACTGCCAGCCGATGGTGAAGCAGGGATTGAGGCTGGTCGTCGGCTCCTGGAAGATCATCGCCACGTCCTTGCCGACCAGCCCGCGCCGCGCCTTGTCCGAAAGGCCGAGCAGGTCGCGGCCGGCGAAGCGCAGGTGCTGCGCGCGCACGCGGCCCGGCCAGCCGATCAGGCCCATCAGCGCCATCATCGTGACGCTCTTGCCCGAGCCCGATTCGCCGACGATGCCGAGCACCTCGCCCTGCTCCAGGCGCAGGCTCACACCGTCGACGGCGTGCAGCGTCCCGCCCTGCGTGGGGAATTCCACATGGAGGTCGCGGATGTCGAGAAGCATCAGCCCACCCCCGTTGCTTGCTCGCTTCGAGTAGCCGCCTCCCCCCTCGAGGGGGCGCTGCCGGCGGCCCGGCAAAGCCGGTTCCGCGGCAGCTCCGGAACAGACGCATCTTCGAGCGCTTGGATCATGAGGTTCATCTTTTCAACTTGGGATCCAGCGCATCGCGCAGCCCGTCGCCCAGCAGGTTGAAGGCCAGCACCGCGGCGAGGATCGCCAGGCCCGGGAASGTCACGACCCACCAGGCGCGCAGCACGAACTCGCGCGCATCGGCCAGCATGGTTCCCCACTCGGGCGACGGCGGCTGCGCGCCGAGGCCCAGGAAGCCCAGCGCGGCGGCATCGAGGATGGCGGTCGAGACGCCCAGCGAAGCCTGCACGATCAGCGGCGCGGCGCAATTGGGCAGCACCTCGCGGAACATCAGCCGCAGCGTGCCGGCGCCGCTCACGCGCGCCGCCGTGACGTAGTCGCGCGAGACCTCGGAGATGACCGCGGCGCGCGTGATACGCACGTAGTGCGGCAGCACGACGACCGCGACCGCCAGCATGGCGTTGATCAGGCCGGGACCGAGGATGGCGACGATCACGATCGCGAGCAGCAGGCTCGGCAGCGTGAGCACCACGTCCATGAGCCGCATGATCGCGATCTCCAGCACGCCGCGGAAGAAGCCCGCGATCAGACCCAGCGCGATACCGACCGCGGCCGAGAGCGCCACCACCGCGACGCCGATCGAGAGCGACAGCCGGGCGCCGAACATGAGCCGCGACAGGATGTCGCGGCCGATCGCATCGGTGCCCAGCAGGTGCGTCGCCGTGCCGCCCGCCTGCCAGGCCGGCGGCCGCAGGAAGGCGGTGCTGTCGGTCTGGTTGGGCGCATGCGGCGCCAGCCACGGTGCCAGCAGCGCCACCCCGAGCAGCAGCACGATCACGCCCAGGCCGATCACCGCGCCGCGGTTGGCCGAGAACGAAGCCCAGAACTCGCGCCAGGGTCCTGGCGGCGCGGCGCTCGGTCCGGCAGGAACGGTGGCCGCGGTCATCGCGCCTGGCGGATGCGGGGGTTGATGAAACCGTAGGCGACGTCGACCCCGACGTTGACCAGCATCACGATGACGCCGAGCAGCAGCATGCCGCCCTGCAGCACCGGGTAGTCGCGCCGGCCGATGGCCTCGATCAGCCACTTACCGACGCCGGGCCAGGAGAAGATGGTCTCGGTCAGGATGGCGCCGGTGAACAGCACGCCGACCTGCAGACCGATCACGGTGACCACCGGGATCAGCGCATTGCGCAGCGCATGCACGCCCACCACGCGCAGCGGCGCGAGGCCCTTGGCGCGCGCAGTGCGGATGTAGTCCTCGCCCAGCACTTCGAGCATGGCCGAGCGCGTCATGCGCGCGATCACGGCCAGCGTGTTGGTGCCCAGCACCACCGCCGGCAGGATCAGGTGCTGCAAGGCGGAGACGAAGGCGCCCTTCTCATCCGACAGCAGCGAGTCGATCAGCAGGAAGCCGGTGACGGGCTCGATGAAGTACTGCACCGAGATCCGGCCCGATACCGGCGTCCAGCCCAGCTGCACCGAGAAGAACAGGATCAGCAGCAGGCCCCACCAGAAGATCGGCATCGAATAGCCGGTCAGCGAGGTCGCCATCACGCCGTGGTCGAACAGCGAATTGCGCTTGACCGCCGCCAGGATGCCGGCCGGGATACCGAGCAGCAGCGCGAACAGGATGGCGCACAGCGCCAGCTCGACCGTGGCCGGGAACAGCGCCAGGAACTCGCTCATCACCGGCTCCTGAGTGATCACCGATTTGCCGAGGTCGCCGTGCAGCACCCGGCCGATGTAGATGCCGTACTGCGCGAAGAGCGGCTTGTCGAGCCCGTACTCCTTCAGGAGCGCCGCGTGGCGGACCGGGTCGATGCCGCGCTCGCCGGCCAGCGTCTCGATCGGGTCGCCGGGCACCAGCCGGATCAGGAAGAACGCGAGCAAGGTCATGCCGACGAAGGTCGGCACGAGGAGGCTCGCGCGGGTCAGGATGAATCTGAACATTCATCCCCAATATGCAAGAGCGATGCCGGGTCGGGTCCCCGGCGGAACCCTTACTTCTTGGCGTCGCGCAGCTCGCGGCGCAGGATCTTGCCGACCGGCGTCTTGGGCATGTCGGTGCGGAACTCGATCACCCGCGGCTGCTTGTAGCCGGTCAGGTTGGCGCGGCAGTGCGCCCGCACATCGGCTTCGGTGAGCGCCGGGTCCTTCTTGACGATCACCAGCTTGACGGCCTCGCCGGTCTTCTCGTCGACGATGCCCACGGCCGCGCATTCGAGCACACCCGGCATCTGAGCGACCACGTCCTCGATCTCGTTCGGGTACACGTTGAAACCCGAGACCACGATCATGTCCTTCTTGCGGTCGACGATCTTGAAGTAGCCGCGATCGTCGGCGATCGCGATGTCGCCGGTCTTGAAGTAGCCGTCGGGCGTCATGACCTTGGCGGTCTCGTCGGGCCGCTGCCAGTAGCCGGCCATGACCTGCGGGCCCTTCACCGCGAGCTCGCCCGGCTGGCCCGGCGGCACCTCGTGGCCGTCGTCGTCGAGCAGCTTCACGTCGGTGCTCGGCAACGGCACGCCGATGGTGGCGGTGTAGGCGGTGCTGGTGGTCGGATTGCAGGTGACCGACGGCGAAGTCTCCGAAAGGCCATAGCCCTCGCAAATCGGGCAACCGGTCTTCTCGAGCCAGAGCTTGGCCACGGCGCCCTGCACCGCCATGCCGCCGCCGACCGAGACCTTGAGGTTCTTCCAGTTGACGGTGTCGAAGTCCGGATGGTTCGCGAGGCCGTTGAAGAGCGTATTGACCGCCGGGAAGCTGTGGAAGGTGTGCTTCGACAGCTCCTTCAGCACCGCCGCGAGGTCGCGCGGATTCGGGATCAGGATCAGCTTGCCGCCGGTGCGCATGCTGAGCATCATGTTCACCGTGAACGCGAAGATGTGATAGAGCGGCAAGGCGCAGACGCTGGTCGGCTGCTCGTTGGCCGGCACCTTCAGCATCACGGGCTCGTTCCAGGCCTCGGACTGCAGCACGTTGGCGATCACGTTGCGGTTCAGCAGCACCGCCCCCTTGGAAACGCCGGTGGTACCGCCCGTGTACTGCAGCACCGCGACGTCGTCGGGGCCGAGCGCCGGCGATTGCAGGGTGCGCGATGCACCCTTGTCGAGCGCGTCGTTGAAGCGCACCGCGCCCGGCAGGCTGTAGGCGGGCACCATCTTCTTGACGTTGCGCACCACGTAGTTGACGAGCGCGCCCTTCAGGAAACCCAGCCGGTCGCCCATCGAGGCCAGCACGATGTGCTTGACCTGCGTGGCGCCCAGGCACTGCTGCAGCGTGGTGCCGAAGTTCTCCATCAGCACGATGGCGGTGGAGCCCGAATCCTTCAGCTGGTGCTCCAGCTCGCGCGGCGTGTAGAGCGGATTGACATTGACCACGATCAGCCCGGCGCGCAGCGCCCCGGCCACCGAGATCGGGTACTGCGGGCAGTTCGGCATCATGATCGCGATCCGGTCGCCCTTCACGAGGCCCAGCCCCTGCAGGTAGCAGGCGAAGACGCGGCTCTGCTGGTCCACCTCGGCGTAGCTCACGTCCTTGCCCATGAAGCTGTAGGCCGTGCGGTCGGCGTACTTGGTGAAGCTTTCCTGCATCAACGCCACCAGCGAGGCGTAGCGCGAGGCATCGATGTCGGCGGGTACGCCTTGCGGATAGCTGTCGAGCCAGGGGCGATCAGTCACAGTGAGTCTCCAGAGCGAAATCTTGTTGGGAAATCTGCCGCCATCGTAACTTGACGTTCGGATGCGGCACGGGCCGCGACTTTGCGCGGCCCGTGGTCTTCGTGCGGGCGAGCCGAGCTACTCGATCGCCTTGGCCATGTCCTCGACCACCTTCTTGGCGTCGCCGAAGACCATCATGGTCTTGTCCATGTAGAACAGCTCGTTGTCCAGCCCGGCGTAGCCCGCGGCCATGGAACGCTTGTTCACGATCACCGTCTTGGCCTTGTAGGCCTCCAGGATCGGCATGCCGTAGATCGGCGTGCCCTTTTGCAGCGCCGCCGGGTTCACCACGTCGTTGGCCCCCAGGATGATCGCCACGTCGGC
>NZ_JBFUCI010000476.1:0-4517 GCF_056405335.1 Variovorax sp. P1_H12_2 | reverse complement strand
CGCCGCAGCAAGTGCTCGATGCATTGCTGAAGGTGCTCGTATAGGTGACGACTGGCCGRTCCAAAGGAGTCCCTCATGGCGAAAGATCTGAACAAGGCACACCGAGCGTCAAGAGCGCAGCCGAAGCTTGCTGGCGAGCCACGCCCCCCGCGTCCTTCGCGCGCCGATCTACAGGCGATGGGCAAGAGACTTCGCGGCACTTGTCCCCGCGAATCCCTCGCAGCCTGGAAGCCGCCCGCCGATCGCCCGGATCCCCTGCAGCTTTTGCAGGAATCCAACGTTGGACGAATGCCGGATCTGATCCCGATCCGCTTCGGGCGCATGGTGCGCTCGCCCTTCACCTTCTACCGCGGCGCCGCGCTCAACATGGCCGCGGACCTTGCGGCGACGCCCGCGACCGGGCTTCGCGTGCAGGCCTGCGGCGACTGCCACCTGATGAACTTCGGCGCCTTCGCGACGCCGGAGCGGCGCGCGATCTTCGACATCAACGACATGGACGAGACCCTGCCGGCTCCCTGGGAGTGGGATGTGCAACGCCTGGCTGCCAGCTTCGTGCTGGCCTGCCGCAACAATCACTTCAGCGAGGACATGGCACGCGACACCGTTCTGGCCTGCGCCCGCTCGTATCACGAGCGCATGGCCGAGTACAGCAAGATGTCGGCACTGGAGGTCTGGTATTCGAGCATCGACGTCAAGAAAGTACTGGCCACAGTGACGGACGAGGACGCCCGAAAGCGCATGCAGAAGCGCACTGCCGCGGCGCGCGAGCGGAGCGTACTCGAGCACGACTTTCCGAAGCTTGCCGAGATGGCGGGCGAAGTGCCGCGCATCAAGGACAACCCGCCCCTGATCTTCCACTTGGCGGGCAAGGAATCGGAAAACTACCTCGAGCGTGCCAAAGAGGGCTTTGCTGCTTATCGGGAGTCGATCCAGGAAGACCGGCGCTGGCTGCTCGACCGATACGACCTCAAGGATCTGGCAATGAAGGTGGTGGGTGTCGGCAGCGTGGGAACCTACTGCGCCGTGATATTGCTGATGGCTGGCGAAGGCGACCCGCTTTTTCTTCAAGTCAAGGAGGCTCGCGCATCCGTGCTCGAGCCGTATGCCGGCAAGAGCCTGCACGCCAACCATGGCCAGCGGGTCGTCGCCGGATACAGGCTCATCCAGTCGGCGAGCGACATCTTCCTCGGGTGGACACAGGGCAACCTCGGCCGGCATTTCTACATTCGCCAGTTGCGGGACATGAAGCTCGGCGCCCTCGTCGAACTTTTCACGCCAAGTTTGATGATCGACTATGCGGCCGTGTGCGCCTGGACGCTGGCGCGCGCCCACGCCCGCTCCGGCGAGCCGGCCGCCATCAGCGGCTACCTTGGCAAGAGCGACGTCTTCGACACGGCGATCGCCCAGTTCGCCACGGCCTATGCGGACCAGAGCGAGCGCGATCACGACGTCTTGAGGAAGGCCGTGCAGTCAGGGCGGGTGGACGTGGTGATCGAGCCCGAATGAGCACCATGAGCAAGCGAGGCAGGAGGCGCACGCCAATCGCCCAGCCGAATGCGGGCAAGGCTCGGGCACCGACGCCATCGACGATCCCCGCGCGGCCAGTCCGGGCTTCAGTGCGCGGCTGGCGAACGGTAGCGGCGTTGGTGATCGCGGCGGTGCTCCCGGCGGCGGCTGGCTATTTCGCGGTCGCCCAGTGGTGGGAGCGCGGCGATACTGCCGGCGCGCCGCGCGTGGTCATCGGAGACGGCACGCAGGGCCCGGCCGGCATGGCATGGGTGCCCGGGGGCGACTTCCGCATGGGCAGCGACAGCAAGCTGGCTCAGCCCAACGAACGCCCCGCGCACCTCGCGCGCGTCAAAGGCTTCTGGATGGACCGCCACCATGTGACCAACGAGGAGTTCCGCAGCTTCATCGACGCCACCGGCTACGTCACCACCGCAGAGCGCAAGCCCGACTGGGACACCATCGCGCCGCAGGTGATGCCCGGAACGCAGCGCCCGCCAGACGCGCAGCTCGTGGCCGGCGCCATGGTGTTCGTGGGCACGCCCGCCGCGGTGGACTACCGCGACTTCTCCCGCTGGTGGCGCTATGTGCCGGGCGCCGACTGGCGCCATCCGCAGGGCCCGGGCAGCAGCATCTTGGACAAGGACGATCATCCGGTGGTGCAGGTCAGCCACGACGATGCGCTGGCCTACGCGAAGTGGGCCGGCAAGCGCCTGCCCACCGAAGCCGAATGGGAGTTCGCCGCGCGCGGTGGGCTCGAGCAGGCCACCTACGTCTGGGGCGAGGATTTCGCGCCCGGCGGCAAGCAGATGGCCAATGTCTGGCAGGGCCAGCAGAGCCGCCCGTTCCCGGTGATCAGCGCCAAGGCCGGCGGCGCCGTCGGCACCAGCCCGATCGGCACCTTTCCGGCCAACGGCTACGGGCTCCAGGACATGACCGGCAACGCCTGGCAGTGGGTGGCCGACTGGTATCGCGCCGACCAGTTCGCGCGCGTGCTCAGGAGCGGCAACGTGCAGGTCGATTCACAGGGGCCGTCGGACAGTTGGGAACCCAGCGAGCCTGGCGTCCCGGTCGGCGCGCCCAGGCGCGTGACGCGCGGCGGCTCCTTCCTGTGCAACGAGGACTACTGCATGAGCTACCGCCCGAGCGCGCGGCGCGGCACCGACCCCTATACCAGCATGTCCCACCTTGGATTCCGGCTGGTGATGGATGCCGACACATGGACCCAACGGCGAGCGGCGCTGCCGTCAGGCGCAACGCGCGATCCGCCAGCACGCACCGTGCGGCCGATGGGGCCGGCACAGCCGACGAGATACAAAGGCACTCCGTAGAGGCTTTCAACGACCGATTCCCCCATTCGCTGTCGGTCGACTTACGGTCTTGATTGCGGGCAGGGCGCCACCTCAGCCATATTGACGCATGAAGGCGGAAGGTTCAGTCTTGCAGCTTCCGGACTTGGCAGGCGGTGTCGCAGCGGTTGGGGCACCGAGGCAGGCGCGTCGCGGACGGAGGTTGTCATGCATGCTGGTCGCATCGCGCTTCGCAGTTCCAAGTCTCGCCTCGCTGTCACACTGATTTTGGTCGCCACGTCGGCGCTTGCCGCGATGCCTCTGACCGCTGCTGCCGACGTCCCCTACTTTTACGTGGTCAATTCCGGCACGCTCATGATGGCCGAAGTCCTTGCGCGCCGGATGGATGATGGTGCGCCGGTTGTCCTTTGGCCGCACTACGGCGGCCCGAGCCAGCAGTTCAGCGTCCAACGGCTGCCTCGATCCGGCATTTCGGAGCCCTTGGAAGAACAGTGGTTCATGCTGCGGGCGAGACATTCAGGGAAGTGTCTGAGGACCCGTGGGTTCCAGTCCGGCGCGGCGGTAGTCCAGGAGACATGCAGCGGGGACGCTTCTCAGTTGTGGCGGTTGCGGCCCGTGGCCATGACGGCGGCCGAATGCCCTGTCCGAAGCCTGTGTCTCCTGGAACGGCGAACGGTCCTGGAGAACTATTACGACCGCGGACGGCGGTGCCTGGATGCGGCGGACGTTCAGCTGTCGGCACTGCCCGAACAAGGCGCAGGCTTGCACGCCCGCGACTGCGTGACGAGATTCAGCACACCCAACGCCGTCAACCAGGAGTGGGCACTGGTCGACGTACAGAATTGAGATGCGGGGCTCAACCTCGGCTGAAGTTTGGCCAAGTAACGCCGATGAGCCACTCTTGCTGCACGTCCGTCTCTCGACATCCCACCGATCGGTGCTGCGCAACCGCTCTATAGGTGTCTCCACAGGCCGAGCATCAGCGGCGCAGAACCGGGCCTTCCCGAAAATTTCCCGGAAACCGCTGAGAAACATCTCGATTTGCCGCAAGCGCCAGCGGCAACACGCCGCCCGCTTCGGGCCGCGTGTTGCCGACGCGCAAATAGCACATTTCAACGACTGACAAAGTGAAACTAAAAGTTATTCGCTAGCTAGGGAGCGAAACATTTGGTTGCGTATATGCAGGCCGGCTTGCTTGGCCGCCCCTATTGTTGGCCTCGACTGGCTCCGGCTGAGGCTTCGTTCATCAACATTCACATTGTGAGGTTTACATGTTCGACAGACATACGTTTGCAGCTTTTTGTGCTCTTGCCGTCCCGTATGGCGCCTGCCTTGCGCAGACCACGTACACAGCGGACCAGTACTTCGACGACCGCTGGTACATCACGCCCTTCGGTGTCTACGTCCATCCGGACGGTGACCGCAACGCCGACAACGGTTGGGGCGGAGGCTTGTCCATTGGCAAGCCGATCAGCCCCAGCTGGAACATCGAGTTGCGTGGCCAGTACGAGGAGCTCGACGGCAACGTCGGCACCGGCTTTGGCGTCTTCAACAGCACGAACAAGTACAAGAACTGGAGCGGCACGCTCGACGCGCAGTGGTTCTTCCTGGGCCGCCAGGGGATCAACCGCTGGCAGTCGAACAGCGTGCACCCCTATCTCGTGGGCGGGATCGGTGCCATCGACAACAAGGTGGAGAGGG
>NZ_JBFUCI010000475.1:0-4527 GCF_056405335.1 Variovorax sp. P1_H12_2 | reverse complement strand
CGCCCGCGCCCGCCGCGGCACCCGTGGCGGCGGCCGCACCGGCAGCCGCGCCGTCGGGGTCCGGTGCGCTGCGCATCCGCTTCGCCCGCCTGTCGGACACCGAATGCGATCTGCTGGCCGACGAACTGGCCAACCTGGGCCGGCTGGTCTCGCGCACGCGCAGCAACGACCAGTTGACCGTGATGCTGGAGACCACTTGCAATCCGGAGGACATCGTCGCCGTCTGCTGCTTCGTGATCGACGAATCGCAGATCGACATCACGCGCGATGCGGCCGAGGAGCCGGTCGAGGAGCCGGCGATGCAGGCGCAAGTGCAGGCCGCGCCGCCGGCAGCCGCGCCCGCGCCGCCCGTCGCCGAGCCCGGCGCCAAGGCCCAGGCCGCCGCCTCGCCCGCCGCTGCCAAGGAGTCGAGCTCGATCCGCGTCGATGTCGAGAAGGTCGACCAACTCATCAACCTGGTGGGCGAACTGGTCATCACGCAGTCGATGCTCACGCAGGCCGCCACCATGCTCGACCCGGTCGTCTACGAGCGCTTCCTGAGCGGCCTCGGCCATCTGGAGCGCAATGCGCGCGACATGCAGGAGTCCGTGATGTCGATCCGCATGATGCCGATGGACTACGTCTTCAGCCGTTTCCCGCGTGTCATCCGCGACGTCAGCGCCAAGCTGGGCAAGCAGGTCCGCCTCGACACCTACGGCAAGGAGACCGAGCTCGACAAGGGCCTGATCGAGCGCATCGTCGATCCGCTCACGCACCTGGTGCGCAACAGTCTCGACCACGGCATCGAGACGCCCGACATCCGCCTCGCCAAGGGCAAGGACGCCACCGGCCAGCTGCTGCTGTCGGCGCAGCACCACGGTGGCAACATCGTGATCGAGGTCAGCGACGACGGCGCCGGGCTGAACCGCGAGAAGATCCTGGCCAAGGCCATGCAGCAGGGCCTGGCCGTGAGCGAGACCATGCCCGACGAGGAAGTCTGGCAGCTGATCTTCGCGCCGGGCTTCTCGACCGCCGAGCAGGTGACCGACATCTCCGGCCGCGGCGTCGGCATGGACGTAGTGAAGCGCAACATCCAGGAGATGGGCGGCCATGTCGAGATCCAGTCGCGCGGCGGCCACGGCACCACCACCCGCATCGTTCTGCCGCTGACGCTGGCGATCCTGAACGGGATGTCGGTCAAGGTCGGGGCGGAGGCCTACATCCTGCCGCTGAGCTACGTGATCGAGTCGCTGCAGCCGCTCGCCGACCACCTGCATTCGATCACCAGCGACGGGCATGTGATCAAGGTGCGCGGCGAGTACCTGCCGCTGATCGAGCTGCACCGCGTCTTCGACGTCGCGGGGGCCCAGGTGAACCCGACCCAGGGCATCCTGGTGATCGTGCAGGCCGACGACGCGCGCTTCGCGCTGCTGGTCGACGAGCTGCTGGGGCAGCACCAGGTGGTGGTGAAGAACCTCGAGACCAACTACCGCAAGGTGCCCGGCATCTCGGCGGCGACGATCCTGGGCGACGGCAGCGTGGCTTTCATCATCGACGTCGGCGCCATGCCGCGCATCCAGCGTGCGCAGGCGGCGAGCGCTGCCGCGCTGGCCGGCGCCGCCAGGCCGCAGGCGATCGCGGCCTGACGCTCTTCCATGCATTGCCCCGGACATCCCGCCGACGGGGATGCTTGACTCGAGCTTCAGACGGAGACATTTGCAATGCGCTTTGATTTCTTTCGACTGGCAGGTTCGAACCCTGCCGCGAGCGATGAGGTGGCCGCCGCTGATCGTGCCCCGGTGGACCCGACGGACGATCCGCTGCGGCCGCGCGAAGCCAACGGCTATGTGAGCTACGCACTGCAGCTCGATGCGCAGCAGCGGGTCAAGGGCTATCGCATGGCTTGGCTCCCGGCTCCCGGGTCCGAGGCAACGCCGGACGCGTCGAGCCAGTTCAGGGCGCTGCTCGACAACATCTGCAGGCATCTCAACCCGGCGCGCACCGGCTGGCGCCTCGGCCGCCTCGCGATCTTCCTCGATGTCACGGTCGACGCGCTGTTCCTGGCCGAGCTTCAGTCGCTGCCGCCCGAGAACGTGGTCCTGTGCATGGGCATCGACGACCTGATGGATGTCGAAACGCGCTCGATGCTGCTCTTTCTTCGCGAGCAAGGCTTCGGCTTCATGCTGCGCGACGCCGAGGCGTTGCCGGGCGACCCCGAGCTGCGCGACATCATCACCCACGTCGACGTCGGCGACGGCGACCCGGATCGGGTGGCGCGTGTGCGCAGCGAGGAGCCGCTGGGCCGCGCGCCGCTGCAGCTGATCGCCTCGCGGATCGAGAGCTGGCAACAGGCCCAGTCCTGCGCTGGACGCCGTGTGGACGTGTTCATCGACGGCTCGCAGATGCATCCACCGGTGAAGGAGGGCGCCGCCGCCCTGCAGCCCGAGGCGATCCTGATCGTGCGCCTGATGCACATGATCCAGCGCAACGAGAACGTGCGCGCCATCGAAGAGGCGCTCAAGCGCGACGCCGCGCTGACCTACAGGCTGCTGCGCCATATCAACTCTCCGGCCATCGGCGTCGGTGTCGAAGTCCATTCGCTGCGGCATGCGGTGGCGATGCTCGGCTACGCGCCGCTGTTCCGCTGGCTGTCGCTGCTGCTGGCGACGAGCAACCGGTCGATCTCGCCCTTCATGACCAAGAAGGCGATCACGCGCGGGCGCTTCGTCGAGCTGATGGGCCAGCAGCTGCTGCCGGCCGGCGAGGCCGACAACCTGTTCGTGGTCGGCATGTTCTCGCTGATCGACCAGCTGCTCGGGGTCTCCATGGAGCAGGTGCTGGCGAAGGTGCAGCTCGCGGAGTCGGTCCAGCAGGCGATCCTGGAGCGCAAGGGCGTCTATGCACCCTTCCTCGCGCTGGCCGAAGCCTGCGAGGGCGACGGCGCCCAGGCGGCGCGGCTTTCCGAGGCGCTCTTCGTGAGCGCCGGTCAGGTCAATGCGGCGCACTTCGCGGCGCTGGTCTGGTCGCAAGAGGTGAACGCGCACGAGGCGGCAGGATGAACCTGAAGCGCGAGTTGCAAGGTGTTTGTCCCCTTGATCGATCCATTGGAAAAGAGGCCCGCTATGTACATTGAAGCGCATGCACCGACGCCGGCCGTGAACACCGAATTCCTATTTACCGACAGCGACTTCTCCAAGGTCCGGACGCTGATCCATCGGCGGGCCGGCATCGCGCTGGGCGAGCAGAAGCGACAGATGGTCTACAGCCGCCTGTCGCGCCGGCTGCGGGAGCTGCGGCTGCCGGAGTTCTCCTCCTACCTCGAGTTGCTGGAGGCGCGCCAGGACGGTGACGAATGGCAGTCGTTCATCAACTCGCTGACCACCAACCTGACCTCGTTCTTCCGCGAGGCCCATCATTTTCCGGTGCTGGCGGAGCACGTGCGCAAGGCCAGGGAGCCGGTGACGATCTGGTGTTCGGCGGCCTCGACCGGCGAGGAGCCCTATTCGATCGCGATCACGCTGATCGAGGCGCTCGGCGACAAGGCCAACGCGGCACGCGTGATCTCGACCGACATCGACACCGCGGTGCTGGCCAAGGCCCAGGCTGGTGTCTTCACCGCCGAGCAGGTAAGCCGGCTGTCGCCCGAGCGGCTGCGCCGCTTCTTCAGCAAGGGCACCGGCACCAATGCCGGCAAGGTCCGCATCCGGCCCGAGGTCGCGCAGCTGGTGAAGTTCTCGCGCCTGAACCTGCTCGACCCTTCGTGGTCGGTGAAGGAGCCGGTGGATGCGATCTTCTGCCGCAACGTGRTGATCTATTTCGACRAGCCGACGCAGAAGAAGGTGCTCGACCGCTTCGCGCCGCTGCTGAAGACCAACGGACTCCTGTTTGCCGGCCATTCGGAGAACGCCTCGCTGGTCAACCCGAGCTTCAAGTCGCTCGGCCACACGGTGTACGAGCTGGCGCGGGTGAAGGCCAAGGCGGGCGTTGCATGAGCGCAGCGCGAGGGCAGGGGCAAGCATGAGCGCGGGAGTGCCGGGTTCGCTGGCAAACCACCACTACTTCGACCGCGACGTCGGCAGCATGGCGGTCAAGCTGCTGCCGTCGGAATACTTCGTGACCACCACCGACACGGTGCTGACCACGGTGCTGGGCTCCTGCGTCTCGGCTTGCATCCTCGACATCGACAACGGCGTCGCGGGCATGAACCACTTCATGTTGCCGGAGGAGGGCGACGCGGTCCCGCGCGACGCCGTCGAGTCGATGCGCTACGGCGCCTACGCGATGGACGTGCTGATCCGCGAGCTGATCCGCTCCGGCGCGCGGCGCGATCGGCTGCAGGCCAAGGTGTTCGGCGGTGCCGCGGTGCTGGCGAACATGACCACGCTCAACATCGGCGACCGCAACGCGGACTTCGTCCTGCGCTACCTGAAGGCCGAGCGCATCAGCGTCGCCGCGCAGGACCTGCGCGGCCAGCACGCGCGACGCGTGTGCTTCATGCCCGCGAGCGGGAAGGCGGTGGTTCGCAAGCTGCGGGCTCAGAACGACGTG
>NZ_JBFUCI010000474.1:0-4570 GCF_056405335.1 Variovorax sp. P1_H12_2 | reverse complement strand
CATATGAAGCGTTGGCGGCGTCGACTGCAATCCCTGCTCACCCCGCAGCTTGTCAATCAGCAGCAGTGCGGCGATGTCGCGAATGCGGCCCTTGACCGGCGCCAGGCCAATCAGATCGGCGTCGAGCTTGTCGAGCAGCGTGCGCGCGCCCGAGGCTTCGAGCAATGCGCCGGGGGTCGAGGTGGTTGCCGCATTCATCATTGACGGCCTCAATAGCGCGAGCCTTCGGGCGCGCGCTGCGCCGCATAGCCTTCGATCCTGTAGCGGATGGTGCGGCCCGGCTCCTCGGTGCGGACCAGGCGAAAGCCCGGTTCTTCCTTCGGGCGATTCACGATGAACGACATCACCACCGACTCGGTGCCGTGGGTCGAATCGAACGCAGTCAGCCGGATGTAATGGTTCGGGAAGGTCCTGCGGCAGCTCCTCAGCTCCAGCATCAGGCCCGCCGCGTCCGTGATGTCGAACATCGGGTTGCCGAACATCTCCCAGTAGATGTTGCGCGGATGCGGGTCGTCGGTGTACTCCAGGCCGATCGCCCAGCCCTTGGCGAGGCAGTAGTCGATCTGCTTGGTGATCTGCGCGTCGGTGAGCTCGGGCAGGAACGAGAAGGTGCCTTGTGTGATTCGCATGGTGGCTCTCTTTGACGGTGGCATCAGGACACGGCCGCGGTCGGCACGAAGTCCGAGGTGTCGGTCGAGGTGTAGTTGAAACTGATCTCGCCCCAGGTGTCGAGGGCGGCCTTCAGCGGCGCGCACCACTTGGCGGCCTCCCGCAGGATGTCCGGCCCCTCGTTCCTGATGTCGCGGCCCTCGTTGCGCGCCAGCACCATCGCTTCGAGCGCCACGCGGTTCGCGGTCGCGCCAGCCTGGATGCCTTGCGGATGGCCGATCGTGYCGCCGCCGAACTGCAGCACCACGTCGTCGCCGAACAGGTCGAGCAGCTGGTGCATCTGGCCCGCGTGGATGCCGCCCGAGGCCACCGGCATGACCTTCTTCAGCGCGCCCCAGTCCTGGTCGAAGAAGATGCCGCGCGGCAGATCGACCACCGTGTGGGTATCGCGGCAGACGTTGTAGTAGCCCTGCACGGTCATCGGGTCGCCCTCGAGCTTGCCGACGGCCGTGCCGGTGTGCAGGTGATCGACACCGGCCAGGCGCAGCCACTTGGCGATCACGCGGAAACTCACGCCGTGGTTCTTCTGCCGCGTGTAGGTGCCGTGACCGGCGCGGTGCATGTGAAGGATCATGTCGTTCTGTCGGCACCAGTGGCTCATGCTCTGGATGGCGGTCCATCCCACCACCAGGTCGACCATCACGATTACCGAGCCGAGGTCCTTGGCGAATTCGGCGCGCCGGTACATCTCCTCCATCGTCCCGGCGGTGATGTTCAGGTAGCTGCCCTTGACCTCGCCGGTGGCGGCACTGGCCTTGTTGACAGCATCCATCACACACAGGAAGCGGTCACGCCAGTGCATGAAGGGCTGCGAGTTGATGTTCTCGTCGTCCTTCATGAAATCCAGGCCGCCCTTCAGGCCTTCGTACACGACGCGGCCGTAGTTGCGCGCCGACAGACCGAGCTTGGGCTTGGTGGTGGCGCCCAGCAGCGGGCGGCCGAACTTGTCGAGGCGCTCGCGCTCGACCACGATGCCGGTCGGCGGGCCGGCGAAGGTCTTGACGTAGGCGACCGGGAACTTCATGTCTTCCAGTCGCGCGGCCTTGAGGGGCTTGAAGCTGAAGACGTTGCCGATGATCGAGGCCGTCACGTTGGCGATCGAGCCTTCCTCGAACAGGCTCAGGTCGTAGGCGACGTAGCAGAAGTACTGGCCCGGATTGTTCGGCACGGGTTCGACGCGATACGCCTTGGCGCGGTACATGTCGCAGGCGGTCAGGCGGTCGGTCCAGACCACCGTCCAGGTGGCGGTGCTCGATTCGCCGGCCACGGCAGCGGCCGCCTCGATCGGGTCGACCCCATCTTGCGGGGTGATGCGGAACAGCGCGAGGATGTCGGTCTCCTTCGGCACGTAGTCGCCGTTCCAGTAGCCCATCTGAGCGTACTTGAGGACGCCTGCCGCGTAGCGCTTGGCGCTGTCGGTGATCTGTGTCGGTTCGTTCATTCGGCCCACGGGCACTCTCCTTGCTAAGGTTGATCGGTTCGAGGTGTTCGATGCCTTCAATGTACGAAGCTCTTTTCATTTGTAATAGTTAATCTTTTTCTCGCATTCATTTGCTTTAACTAATGATCAAGAACGCCACCTTCCGGCAGCTCGCCGCCCTGCATGCGGTGTCGCGGCTCGGCAGCGTCTCGCGCGCCGCGAGCGAGCTGCACCTCACGCAGCCGGCGGTTTCGATCCAGATCAAGCTCCTCGAGGAAGCCGCCGGGATGCCCCTGCTGGAGCGCGAGGGGCGCGGCGTGCGGCTGAGCGGCGCGGGCGAGTTGCTCTCGGGCTATGCGGGCCGCATCCTGGAACTGTGGCGCGAGGCCGGCGACGAGGTGACCGCCCAGCGGGGCGGCTTCTCCGGCACCCTTCGCGTGGGCGCGGTGACGACTGCGGAGTACCTGCTGCCGCCGTTGCTGGTGGCGTTTGCCGACGGCCGACCGGAGGTCAAGATCCAGCTCAAGGTCGGCAACCGCAACGATATCGTCCACATGCTCGCCGGGCAGGAGGTGGACGTGGCCATCATGGGACGTCCGCCGGCCGAACTGAAAACCAAGGCGGTGCCCTTCGCGCGCCATCCGATGGCTTTCCTGGCCGCGCCGACGCATCCGTTGATGACGCGGCGCCGGCTGGCAATCGCCGATCTCTCGGGCGCCAAGCTGCTGGTGCGCGAACGCGGCTCGGGCACCCGCACGACCGTCGAGACGCTCTACCGGGAAGCCGGGATCGCCTTGCGCGTCGGCTCGGAGCTGTCGAGCAACGAGGCCATCAAGCAGATGTGCGCGGCCGGCTTCGGCGTCGCCTTCCTGTCGCTGCACACCTGTCGGCTCGAGCTGGACGCCGGCCTGCTCGCGCTGCTGCCGATGACGGCCAACCCGATCGAGCGCGACTGGTATGCGATGCATCTGGCGACGCGCCGGCTGCCGCAACTGGCCAGCGCCTTCATGCAGTTCCTGGCTGACGACGGCCAGCGTCTGATCCTCGCGCAACTGCGCGCGACCTCGGGTTCATCGACGAAGCGCGGTACTGCAAGGAGCCCGAATGACACTGCCGACCGGAGCCGACGGGCGCCAGCCGCTGGCCGATGAGAGCCGTCCGCCACGCTGCGCATGACGCGCGTTGCATTGCAGTGCTCCACCACGTGACCGCGTAACCCGCGGCGCATGAAGCCAGCGCAGCCAAATGCCGGGGAGATTGCGGAACCGGGCTTGCCGGGCCGCTGGTATCGCCCCCCGAGGGGGCTGAGTTCCGCGGCTCCAAGCCTGCCCGCGCAGGCTTGGACGGACCAAAGAACCGCTGCCTCTGGCAGCGACGCAGAGCGCCGCTGGCGCTTCGGGGGTGTGTAACTCAGGGCTGCTGCGTTTCGGCGCGGKCGCCGGTGGAAGCACCGCTTGCACTACGACGACCGGATTGGAAGCGTCGCGGCGGCATGCCGTCAGGCGGTCGCCGCGCCTTGCCCCGCGCAGCCATCTTTGTCCAATCAAATCATGCACTTGCAGCGGCCATTCAGGGTTTTCCCAGGGAGCCGTGTGAACTGGTCCGCGAGTTGCAATGAAGAGGGAGCGGCAATGCATGGCCCCCGGGGCCGACCCGGCCCTTCGCAGGCCCGCCGCTCCCAACGACATCGCCGCCAAGGCAAGGAGACAGCACACGATGGAAACGTTCTACGAGGTCATGCGCCGCCAGGGAATCTCGCGCCGCAGCCTGCTCAAGTACTGTTCGCTCACCGCCACGTCGCTGGGCCTCGGCCCGGCCTTCGTGCCGCAGATCGCCCATGCCATGGAGACCAAGCCGCGCACGCCGGTGCTGTGGCTGCACGGGCTCGAATGCACCTGCTGCTCGGAATCCTTCATCCGCTCGGCGCATCCGCTGGCCAAGGACGTGGTGCTGTCGATGATCTCGCTCGACTACGACGACACGCTGATGGCCGCCGCCGGCCACCAGGCCGAGGCGATCCTCGAGGAGATCATGAAGAAGTACAAGGGGAACTACATCCTCGCGGTGGAGGGCAACCCGCCGCTCAACCAGGACGGCATGAGTTGCATCATCGGCGGCAAGCCCTTCATCGATCAGCTCAAGCATGTCGCCAAGGACGCCAAGGCGATCATCAGCTGGGGCTCGTGCGCAAGCTGGGGTTGCGTGCAGGCCGCCAAGCCGAACCCGACCCAGGCCACGCCGATCCACAAGGTGATCTTCGACAAGCCGATCATCAAGGTGCCCGGCTGTCCGCCGATCGCCGAGGTCATGACCGGCGTGATCACCTACATGCTGACCTTCGACCGCATCCCCGAACTCGACCGCCAGGGCCGCCCGAAGATGTTCTACAGCCAGCGCATCCACGACAAGTGCTACCGCCGCCCGCACTTCGACGCCGGCCAGTTCGTCGAGGCCTGGGACGACGAATCGGCACGCAAGGGC
>NZ_JBFUCI010000473.1:0-4585 GCF_056405335.1 Variovorax sp. P1_H12_2 | reverse complement strand
GCGCACGGTGGAGTCGCACCGGGCCAACCTGTTCGCCAAGCTCGACTGCGACTCGCTGGCGCAGATGATCCGTCGCTACGCGGGACTGGTCGACGCTCCGTAGTTCTACGGAGGGTCGGCGGTAGCCGTACGAATGGCCGCCGGGCGCGGCAATTCCTACAGTGGCGATGCCGTCGGCGGTGTGCCGGCGCAACCCGCTCAATCCCTTTCGGAGAACTTCTTCATGCACCCGTCCTTTCGTCTCGCCAGCCTCGCCGTCCTGCTCACCGCTTCCGCATTGAGCGTGCAGGCCCAAACCCAGGCACCGGCACCGACCCCGTCCGTCCGTGCCGAGAAGAACATGTCGCTCGAACTGGCGAACGAGATCGCCGGTGCGGCGGTCGCCGCCTGCGCCGCCAACGGCTACGCGGTCGCCGCGACCGTGGTCGATCGCGCCGGCACCGTGCGCGCCGTGCAGCGCGCCAACAACGCCGGCTCCCACACGCTGGCCGCAAGCGAGCGCAAGGCCTGGACCTCGGCCTCGGCCAAGGCGCCGACCCTGGTCATGATGGAGAACGCGCAGAAGAACCCCGCGGCCGCGAATCTCGTGAACATTCCCGGCTTCCTCCTGCTGGGCGGCGGCGTGCCGGTCAAGTCGGGCAATGAAGTCATCGGCGCGGTCGGCGTCGGCGGCGCGCCGGGCGGCCACCTCGACGAGCAATGCGCCAACGCAGCGCTCGACAAGATCAAGGGCCAGCTCGGCTGAAATGAAACACCCCCGAAGCGCCTGCGGCGCCTCCCCCTCAAGGGGGCGATACCAGCGGCCCGGCGAAGCCGGTTCCGCGCTATCCCTGGCATGGGCCCGTGCCCGTTTCATGGGTCGCGGGTCACGCAATAGCGTGGTGGAAAACCGAGCCGCATGAAGGCCGTCCTCGTTGCCCTCGCGCTGCTCGGTGCCGGCCTGGCCGCGCCGGTGGCGGCCCAGGTGGCGCCGAGCGCCGCCGATCTGCAGGCCTACCAGGGCCTGCATCGAGCGGCCTGGCGCGGCGACCTGCCGCAGCTCAAGGCGCTGATCGCTGGCGGCGCCGACCTCGAGGCACGCGACGGCCTCGGGCGCACGCCGCTGCACGTGGCGACCCACGCCCGGCAGCGCGAAGCCATCGCCACCCTGGCCCAGGCCGGTGCGAAGCTCGATCCGCTCGAGAACGACCGCTACGACGCCGTGACCATCGCCGCGGTCGCCGACGACGTGCCCACGCTGGCGTTGCTGCTCTCGCTGGGCGCCAGCGCGGGCCAGACCACCAGCCGCTACGACGGCACGGCGCTGATCGCCGCGGCCCACCTCGGCCATGACGAGGTGGTGCGCCGGCTGATTGCCGCCGGAGCCCCGCTGGACCATGTCAACAACCTGCACTGGACCGCGCTGATCGAGGTGATCGTTCTGGGCGACGGCGGCCCGCGCCATCAGCGCGCGCTGGCGGCGCTGGTCGACGCCGGCGCCAGCCTGCAGTTGGCGGATCGCCAGGGCCACACGCCGCTGCAGCTCGCGACCGCGCGCGGCTACGGCGCGATGGTCGAAAAGCTGCGCGCCGCGGGCGCAAGGTAGGGCGGCTCGGGGACAATCGGGCGAACCCGTTTCGGGATCGCAGGATCACGCCCCATGTACATGCCGCCGCAGTTCAACGTCACCGACCGCGCCGTCGCCGCGCAGCTCATGCGCGACCATCCGTTCGCCAGCCTGATCTCGAACGACGACGAGGGCCTGCCCACCGTCACCCACCTGCCGCTGGTGCTCGACGAACGCGGGCCGGAGGACTTCGTGCTCTTCGGCCATTGCGCCAAGCCCAATCCGCACTGGCGCCACCTGCAGGCACGGCCGCGGGCGCTCGTGAGTTTCCTCGGGCCGCACGCCTACCTGTCGCCCTCGGTCTATCCGGACCTGGCGCGGGTGCCGACCTGGAACTACCTGGCCGTTCATTGCACCGTCGAGGCGCGGCTGATCGAAGAAGCGCCTGAAAAGGACGCGCTGCTCAAGCGCCTGATCGGCCAGCATGAGCCGGCCTATGCGCAGCAATGGCGCGACCTGGGCGAGGACTTCCAGCACAAGATGCTCAACGGCATCGTCGGCTTCGAGCTGAAGGTGACGGCGCTGCAATGCAAGGTCAAGCTCAACCAGCATCGGAAGGAATCACACGCCGCGATGTTCGCCGTCTACCGCGAAGGCACGCCGGACRAGCGGGCGCTGGCGGAGTGGATGGAGCGGCTTGGCATGGCGGGGAAGGCTTGAGATGCGCGCGCTCGGTCTGGTCGGGCTCCTGCTCGCGCTGCTCATCGTCGGGCTCCTGGTCAAGAAGCAGCTGAATGGCGTCGCGGCGCCGGTGCTGCCGGCGGGGCCGACCGCGACCGGCAGCGCGCCGGCCGGCGATGCACGCGCACAGAGCCAGCAGATGCAGCAGCAGATCAAGCAGTCGCTCGATGCCGCCATGCAGCCGCGGCCGATGCCCGATGGCAACTGACGCCGACTGGATGGCGCTCGCACTGGCCGAGGCGCGGCAGGCGGCCGAGGCCGGCGAAGTGCCCATCGGCGCCGTGCTGGTCAAGGACGGCCGACGCGTGGCCAGCGGCCGCAACGCGGCGATCGCGCTGCACGACCCGAGCGCCCATGCCGAGATCAATGCGCTGCGGGCGGCCGGTGCCGCGCTCGGCAACTACCGGCTCGACGGCTGCGAACTGTTCGTGACGCTCGAGCCGTGCGCGATGTGCGCTGGCGCCATGCTCCATGCGCGGCTGGCCCGGGTGGTCTTCGGCGCTGCGGATCCGAAGACCGGTGCCGCGGGATCGGTGGTCGATCTGTTCCGCGAAACGCGGCTCAACCATCGCACGCAAGTGCAGGGCGGTGTGCTCGCTGACGACTCCCAGGCGCTGTTGCAGGCCTTCTTCCGGGACCGCCGCAGCGCCGCCCGCGAAACGGCCGAGCCCTTGCGCGACGATGCCCTGCGCACGCCGGCCGATCGTTTCGCCGAACTGGTTGACTATCCGTTCGCGCCGCACCACGTGAGCGATCTGCCGAGCCAGCACGGCTGGCGCATGCATTACCTGGACGATGGCCCGCTCGACGCGGCATGCACCTGCCTGTGCCTGCACGGTCCGGGCGAGTGGAGCTACTTCTTTCGGCATGTCGTGGGTGCGCCGGGGCTGCGGGTGCTGGCGCCCGACCTGATCGGCTTCGGCCAGAGCGACAAACCCAAGCGGCAAGCGGTGCACCAGCTCGGCTGGCACCGCGACCTGCTGCTCGAGTGGCTGGAGCGGCTCGAGCAACAGGGGCGACTGAGGTCCGGGCCGCTGGCGCTGCTGCACAGCGCCGGTGCCACGGCCTGGGCCTCGCTGCTGGCCGACGCCGCGCCCGGACGTTTCCAGGTCGTGATGTCGGCACCGGACGGCGCCGGGGCGGTGGCCGCAGCCTGGCGCGCGCCGTTCCCGGATCGCGGCTACGAGGCCGCCTTGCGGGCCCTGGGCCCGATCCCGAAGCGTGTCTCCGGTCCGACGCCGGATCAGGCGGTGCAACTGGCCCGGGAGGCAATGGGATACTTCGCCCCGTGAAAAAGCACATCTACATCTATTCGCCCTCCAGCGCCGTGCGCGACAAGGCCGCATTCAAGCGCGGCGTCAAGCGGCTCCAGGCCCTTGGCCACGACGTCGAGCTCGACGAGGCTGCGCTCGCCACCCATCAACGCTTCGCCGGCGACGATGCGACGCGCCTGGCCGCGATCTCGCGCGCCGCGGCCAGCGGCGCCGACGTGGCGCTGATCTCGCGCGGCGGCTATGGCCTCACCCRCATCCTCGACGCGATCCCCTACAAGGCGGTGGCCAAGGCGATCCATCGCGGCACCGAGTTCGTCGGGCTCAGCGATTTCACGGCTTTCCAGTGCGCGCTGCTGGCCAAGACCGGCGCCGTGACCTGGGCCGGCCCCGCGGTCGGCGAAGACTTCGGCGCCGAAGCGGGTGCCGACGACATCATGGAAGCCTGCTTCGACGACCTGCTGAGCGGGCAGGGCGAAGGCACCGGCTGGCGCATGCCGGCACGCGACAGCGTCGACCTGCCGACGCTGCGCAGCATCCACGGTGCGGTGCTGTGGGGTGGCAATCTGTGTGTACTGACCAGCCTGCTGGGCACGCCCTGGTTCCCGGCCATCGACAAGGGCGTGCTGTTTTTCGAGGATGTCAACGAGCATCCGTACCGGGTCGAGCGCATGCTCGACCAGCTGCGCCAGGCGGGCGTGCTGGGACGGCAGAAGGCGATCGTGTTCGGGCAGTTCACGGGCATCCGCAAGGCGTCGCACGACCGCGGCTTCGGCATGCAGACCGTGATCGCCCGCCTGCGCGAGCTGATCAAGACGCCGGTGCTGACCGGGCTGCCGTTCGGCCATGTGCCGACCAAGGTGCTGCTGCCGGTCGGCGCCAAGGTAGAGCTTGCCGCCGACGGCCGCGACGTCTTCATGGTCTGGGGACACAGGCACTGAGCTCCCCCCCAGGTTGGGCTCACTTCGTGTAGCCCGCCCACCCCCTACCGGGGGCGCAGCCAGCGGCCCGGCGAAGCCGGTTCCGC
>NZ_JBFUCI010000472.1:0-4588 GCF_056405335.1 Variovorax sp. P1_H12_2 | reverse complement strand
CTACCAGCCGGTCTCGATCGAGCCGCGCGAAATCACTCCCCGGGTGATCCGTGAAGACAACTACGGTGGCTTGCACTGATGGCTGAGATCAAAAACTACACGCTGAACTTCGGCCCGCAACACCCCGCAGCACACGGCGTGCTGCGTCTCGTGCTCGAACTCGACGGCGAAGTCATCCAGCGCGCCGACCCGCACATCGGCCTGCTGCACCGCGCGACCGAGAAGCTCGCCGAGTCCCGCACCTTCATCCAGTCGCTGCCCTACATGGACCGTCTCGACTACGTGTCGATGATGAGCAACGAGCACGCGTACTGCCTCGCGATCGAGCGCCTCATGGGTCTCGACGTGCCGCTGCGCGCGCAGTACATCCGCGTCATGTTCGCCGAGATCACCCGGCTGCTGAACCACCTGCTGTGGCTCGGCGCGCACGGCCTCGACTGCGGTGCGATGAACATGCTCATCTACTGCTTCCGCGAGCGTGAAGACCTGTTCGACATGTACGAGGCGGTGTCGGGTGCGCGCATGCACGCGGCCTATTTCCGACCGGGCGGCGTCTACCGCGACCTGCCCGACGCGATGCCGCAGTACAAGGTCAGCAAGATCAAGAACGCGAAGGCGATCGAGCGGCTCAACGAGAACCGCCAGGGCTCGCTGCTCGATTTCATCGACGACTTCTGCAAGCGCTTCCCGAAGATGGTCGACGAGTACGAGACGCTGCTCACCGACAACCGCATCTGGAAACAGCGCACGGTCGGCATCGGCGTGGTCACGCCCGAACGCGCCCTGAACCTCGGCTTCACCGGCCCGATGCTGCGCGGCTCGGGCATCGCCTGGGACCTGCGCAAGAAGCAGCCCTACGACGTCTATGACCGCATGGAGTTCGACGTCCCCATCGGCGTCACAGGCGACTGCTACGACCGCTACCTGGTTCGCGTCGAGGAGATGCGCCAGGCCAACAAGATCATCCAGCAGTGCTCGGCCTGGCTGCGCGCCAACCCGGGCCCGGTCATCACCAGCAACCACAAGGTGGCGGCGCCGGCGCGCGAATCGATGAAGGCCAACATGGAGGAGCTGATCCACCATTTCAAGCTCTTCACCGAAGGCTTCCACGTGCCCGAAGGCGAGGCCTACGCGGCGGTCGAACACCCGAAGGGCGAGTTCGGCATCTACCTGGTGAGCGACGGCGCCAACAAGCCCTACCGTCTGAAGATCCGCGCACCGGGCTTCCCGCACCTGGCGGCCCTGGACGAAATGGCGCGCGGACACATGATTGCCGATGCGGTCGCCGTGATCGGCACCATGGACATCGTGTTCGGCGAGATCGATCGATGAGCCAACCCATGCATTCCGACACTTCTTCCCACAGCAGCCAGGCGCCGCTGTCGGCCGCCACGCTGGAGCGGTTCGCCCGCGAGGTCGCCAAGTATCCGCCGGCGGGCAGGCAGTCGGCCGTGATGGCCTGCCTGGCCATCGTGCWGCAGGACGAGGGTTTCGTCAGCGAGCAGCGCGAGCGCGAGATCGCGGCCTATCTCGGCATGGCGCCAATCGCGGTGCACGAGGTCACGACCTTCTACAACATGTACAACCAGCGGCCGCTGGGTGCGTACAAGCTCAACGTCTGCACCAACCTGCCGTGCCAGCTGCGCGACGGCGCCGTGGCGCTGGCCCACCTCGAGAAGAAGCTCGGCATCCGCATGGGCGAGACCACGCCCGACGGCATGTTCACGCTGCAGCAGAGCGAATGCCTGGGCGCCTGCGCCGATTCGCCCGTGCTGCTGGTCAACGACCGCACCATGTGCAGCTTCATGAGCAACGAGAAGCTCGACCAGCTGATCGACGGCTTGCGCGGCGCGGCCGCGAAGGGAGCCCAATGATGTCGCCCGAGCAAGTGCTCTCGCAGTTCCAGGCCACCGGGGTCCAGACCTGCTTCCACGACCGCCACATCGAGCCGCAGATCTACGCCGGCCTGAACGGCACCAACTGGCGCCTGGCCGACTACGAGGCGCGCGGCGGCTACAAGGCGCTGCGCAAGATCCTCAGCGAGGGCCTGACGCCCGACCAGGTGATCGCCGAAGTCAAGGCCTCGGGCCTGCGCGGCCGTGGCGGCGCGGGCTTCCCGACCGGCCTCAAGTGGAGCTTCATGCCGCGCCAGTTTCCGGGCCAGAAGTACCTGGTCTGCAACTCGGACGAGGGCGAGCCGGGCACGTGCAAGGACCGCGACATCCTGCAGTTCAACCCGCACATCGTGATCGAGGGCATGGCCATCGCGGCTTACGCGATGGGCATCAGCGTGGGCTACAACTACATCCACGGCGAGATCTTCCAGTCCTACGACCGCTTCGAGGAAGCGCTCGAGGAGGCGCGCGCCGCCGGCTACCTCGGCGACGGCATCATGGGCAGCAGCTACAACTTCCAGCTGCACGCCGCGCACGGCTTCGGCGCCTACATCTGCGGCGAGGAAACCGCGCTGCTCGAATCGCTCGAAGGCAAGAAGGGCCAGCCGCGCTTCAAGCCGCCGTTCCCGGCCAGCTTCGGCCTCTACGGCAAGCCGACCACGATCAACAACACCGAGACCTTCGCGGCGGTGCCGTGGATCATCAACAACGGTGGCGTGGCCTACCTCGAGTGCGGCAAGCCGAACAACGGCGGCACCAAGATCTATTCGGTCAGCGGCGACGTCGAGCTGCCCGGCAACTACGAAGTGCCGATGGGCACGCCGTTCTCCAAGCTGCTCGAACTCGCGGGCGGCGTGCGCAAGGGCCGCCAGCTCAAGGCGGTGATCCCCGGCGGATCGTCGTCGCCGGTGCTGCCGGCCGCGATCATGATGGAGTGCACGATGGACTACGACTCCATCGCCAAGGCCGGCTCTATGCTGGGCTCGGGCGCCGTCATCGTGATGGACGACAGCCGCTCGATGGTCGAGTCGCTCAAGCGGCTTTCGTACTTCTACATGCACGAATCCTGCGGCCAGTGCACGCCCTGCCGCGAGGGCACGGGCTGGCTCTGGCGCGTGGTCGACCGCATCCACAACGGCAAGGGCAGGGCGTCCGACATGGACCTGCTGAACTCGGTCGCCGACAACATCCAGGGCCGCACCATCTGTGCGCTGGGCGACGCCGCCGCGATGCCGGTGCGCGCCATGATCAAGCACTTCCGCCACGAGTTCGAGGCGTTGATTCCGGGCTACGTCCAGCCGACGCCGGCCAAGGCCTGATGAGGCGCTGAGAAAAACATATGGTTGAAATCGAACTCGACGGCAAGAAGGTCGACATCGTCGAAGGCAGCATGATCATGCATGCGGCCGACAAGGCGGGCACCTACATCCCGCACTTCTGCTATCACAAGAAACTCAGCATCGCGGCCAATTGCCGCATGTGCCTGGTCGACGTCGAAAAGGCGCCCAAGCCGATGCCGGCCTGCGCCACGCCCGTGACGCAGGGCATGATCGTCCGCACCAAGAGCGACAAGGCCATCAAGGCCCAGCAGTCGGTGATGGAGTTCCTGCTGATCAACCACCCGCTCGACTGCCCGATCTGCGACCAGGGCGGCGAATGCCAACTGCAGGACCTGGCCGTGGGCTACGGCGCCTCGTCTTCCCGCTACGAGGAAGAAAAGCGCGTGGTGTTCCACAAGGACGTCGGCCCGCTGATCAGCATGGAAGAGATGAGCCGCTGCATCCATTGCACGCGCTGCGTCCGCTTCGGCCAGGAAGTGGCCGGCGTGATGGAGCTCGGCATGTCGCACCGCGGCGAGCACGCCGAGATCGAGACCTTCCTCGGCGACTCGGTCGACTCCGAGCTGTCGGGCAACATGATCGACATCTGCCCGGTCGGCGCGCTCACGAGCAAGCCCTTCCGCTACAGCGCCCGCACCTGGGAGCTGTCGCGCCGCAAGTCGGTCAGCCCGCACGACTCCACCGGCGCCAACCTGATCGTCCAGGTCAAGAACAACCGCGTGATGCGCGTGGTGCCGCTCGAGAACGAAGACGTCAACGAATGCTGGATCGCCGACCGCGACCGCTTCTCGTACGAGGCGCTGAACGGCCCCGAACGCCTGACGCAGCCCATGCTCAAGCAGGGCGGCCATTGGCAGCAGGTCGACTGGCAGACCGCGCTCGAATACGTCGCCAACGGCCTGAAGCAGATCAAGGCCGACCACGGTGCCCAGAGCATCGGCACGCTGGCCAGCCCGCACAGCACGCTCGAAGAGCTTCACCTGGCCAAGCTGCTGACGCACGGCCTTGGCAGCGGCAACATCGACTACCGCCTGCGCAACGCCGAGTTCGGCGCGGCCGAAGGCATCCGCTGGCTCGGCACTTCGATCGCCTCGCTGTCGCAGCTCCAGCGCGTGCTGGTGGTCGGTTCGAACCTGCGCAAGGACCATCCGCTGTTCGCGCAGCGCATCCGCCAGTCGGTGCGCAAGGGCGGCGCATTGAGCGCCATCACCTCGCCTGAACTGCTGGCCGACGCCGACGCCTGGGCCATCCCGCTCGCCCAGGCGGTGCGCGTGCCGGCCGACCAGTGGGTCGACGCCCTGGCCGAACTCGCCGGCGCGATCGCCGAGACCACCGGCGCCACCGCACCGGTGG
>NZ_JBFUCI010000471.1:0-4590 GCF_056405335.1 Variovorax sp. P1_H12_2 | reverse complement strand
GGGGTTGTCGGCCACGATGGCCTCGACGATGGCGCGCGCGGTCTCGCTGGTCTGCAGCGCGATGAAGACGGGCGGGCGGGAAAGCTCTGCGGTGGCGTTTGTCATTCGTGGCTCCTGGGTGGTCTTCAAGCGGCGATGCCGAGGCGTGCGGCGCGGGTGTCGAGTTCGGCGGCGACGGCGCGCAGCGCCTCGGCGCCCGCAGCGCCCAGTGCCAGTGCCGCCAGCGGCGCGAGCGCATCGACGATCTGCTCGCGCCAGCTGCGGTACCAGCTCGCGAGCTGCGCCTTGTTGGCCGGCGATTCATCGGCCGCGGTCTTGACCGTGGCATCGACCCAGCGCAGGTTCTCGTCGAACCAGTCGTTCTGGAACTCGGTGAGCATCCCCAGCGCATTGCCCGTGGCAGCGCTGCGCTCGTTCACGTAGCGGCGATAGACCAGCGGATACAGCAGGCCGTCGAAGACCAGGTTCTGCGCCACGAAGACCTCGAACCAGTCGCGCGTGACGAAGAGGTTCTCCATCAGGCGGCGGACGCCCTGCCAGGCCGGATGCGTGAGCCAGGCCTCCTTGCCGGCGTCCAGCGCCGAGCCGGAGTTGCCGTCGAGCTGCAGGCCGATGCGCGACAGGTACTGCGCGATGCCCAGCCGGTCCATGGCGGCGAAGATGAAGGGCTGGGTCACCGCCGTGCCGTAGCCGTAGCCGCAGCAGTAGCTGTGGTTCATGTTGGCGCCCCACTCGTAGTGGCGCAGCGGCACCAGCACCTGCTGCAGCGACTCGCGGGTGCCCGCATCGGCCTGCGCCAGCAGCCGGCGCTTGTCGGCGAACTCGAACTGGCGGTCGGCCCCTTCCTGCTGCCGCGCACGGGTCATCGTGTAGACGCCGTAGTAGTAGTGGCGCGGATCCTTGAAGCTGTACCAGTCGGCCATGACGATGGCGGTGCGGCGCTTGTCGTAGAGCTCGTACTCGGGCGCCCACAGCGGCCGGTAGTGGAAGTTGGCCGTCGGCTGCATGTCCAGCGTGGCTTCCTGGTAGCGCGAGGCCGGCTTGTCGCCGAGCCGCCGCGCCACGTGCGAGAAGGTCTGCCGGATCGGCCGGATGTCGGTGGTCTTGATGTCGACTTGCACGGGATGTCTCCTCTGGGTGGGGTCGGGGGGTCAGGGGCTGGGGGTCTAGTGATCGACGCCGGGCGCGCCGTAGCGCCACTTCATGCGCTCGAAGTCGAGCCGGGCGCCCTCCTCGGTCGTCAGGTGGCGCACCTCGTGGCGCTCGCAGAATTCGCGGAACTGGTCGAACTGCATGACCAGCTCGACTGCGAGCTCGGGGTCGCCGATGGCGAACTCGAACTCGACGAAGCGCGCATCCCGCGTGCCGGTGACACGCACGAAGCACGGCTGCCCGGTCATCGCGCTGGCACTGCCGCTGTGCCTGTTCGGCCTCGTCGAAAGGGTCACTTGTTCAATCCATCAAATCCGGGGCAGCAACAGCGCCGCCCCGGCCATTAAGGGCAACGGGCGTGCCAGCGCCGCTAAGTGATTGATTTGTATGGACCCGACCGGCGAGGTGGCCGGCCGCTCCGGGTTGTCCCGGATGATGGGTTGATCATTTGCTGCGGTGCAGCTTGATCAAATGGTGAAGTGGCCCGGATCGGGCCTGGTTTTGGGGAATAGAGCCGTTCCCTGGGTGAATTGTCCGGCGCGCAGGGCCTGGTAGCCCGAGTAGTCATCACACACGAGCGCGCCGCGCCATTCGCCCAGGCGTACCCCGCAGGCGCCAACCCATGCACCGGCCTGTTCGCGCGCGACAAAACGCTTCTATTGAGCCAACTCCCTGATGCGGTCGACGACCTCCGGATTGGCGAGGGTGGACACATCGCCGGGATCCTGGCGGTTCGAAATCGCTGCGAGCACGCGGCGCATGATCTTTCCCGAGCGCGTCTTGGGCATGTCGGGAACGACGATCACCCGGCGCGGACGCGCAATGGCGCCGATCTCGGACACCACCGATGCCGAGATCCGGTCGGCGATCTCCGCGGAAGGCGCCAGCCCCAGCTTCAACGCGACATACAGGTCGGGCACCTTGCCCTTGACCGGGTCGGCCACCGGAACCACGGCCGCCTCGACCACCTCTGGCACGAGCAGCGCTGCCGATTCGATTTCCTTGGTGCCCAGGCGGTGGCCGGCGACGTTGATCACGTCGTCGATCCGACCGAGGATGCGGTAGTACCCGTCGGCCGACTGCACCGCGCCGTCGCCCGTCAGGTAGGGCCAGTCGCGCCAGTCTTTGCTCTTGGGGTCCTTGCAATAGCGCGAGTAGTACTGGCGCACATAACGCTCGGGGTCCTTCCAGATCGTCTGGAAGCCACCCGGCCAGGGATTGCGGATGCAGATGTTGCCGGCTTTGCCCGAACCGCTGGCGAGCTCCTTGCCCCGATCGTCGTAGATCACCGGATGAATGCCGGGAATCGCGGGCCCGGCGCTGCCGGGTTTCATCTGGTGGATGCCCGGCACCGTGCTGCAGAGGAAGCCGCCGGTTTCGGTCTGCCACCAGGTGTCCACGATGACGGCTTCGCCCTTGCCGACCATGCGGTGGTACCACTTCCACACCTCGGGCTCGATCGGCTCGCCAACGGTCGTCATGTGCTTGAAGTGGTGGTGGTATTTCGCCGGCTCATCGGGTCCGTCGCGCCGCAGCGCGCGGATTGCCGTGGGCGAGGTATGGAAGATATTGACATCGAGCTGTTCGGCGATGCGCCATGGCCGGCCGGCGTCCGGATGGGTCGGAACGCCTTCGTACACGACCGTTGAAGCGGCGAGCGCCAACGGGCCGTAGACGATGTAGGAATGGCCCGTGATCCAGCCGATGTCGGCCATGCACCAATACACGTCCTCGGGGTGGATGTCCTGGATGTATTTGGATGTCCAGGTGACGTAGGCGAGGTAGCCGCCGATCGAATGTTGGCAGCCTTTCGGCCGCCCGGTGGTGCCGCTCGTGTACATCAGGAACAGCGGCGCCTCGGCCGGCATCGACACGGGCTCGACGCGCTGGCCGCGGAACCTGCCAAGCAGGTCGTTGACGATGACGTCGCGCCCCTCGACGAGCTGTGTGGCGCTCGAGGTCTTGCCCGGGTAGCGCTGCCAGACCAGGACCTGGTCGACCTGCTGGCCGAGGCTGGCGGCCTCCTTCACCGCGATGTCGGCCTTTTCCTTGTGATCGATCAGATGGCCGGCGCGGTAGTACGCGTCCATCGTGATCAGCACGCGGCTCTCGGAATCCCAGATGCGGTCGGCACAAGCCTTGCCGCTGAAGCCGCTGAACACCTGCGAGTGGATCACGCCGAGTCGCGCGCAGGCGAGCATGGTGATCGGCAGTTCCGCCGCCATCGGCATGTGCAAGGTCACGCGGTCGCCCGCCTTGAGTCCGCAGAAGTCGCGCAACAGCGCCGCGAACTCGTTGACGCGGACGAACAATTCTTGATAGGTCAGGTGCTGTACCTGCTCGTTCTCCGGCTCGGGCACGAAATGGATCGCGGTCTTGTTCTTGTGTTTGACGAGGTGACGATCAACGCAGTTGTGGCAAGCATTGATCCTGCCGCCGACGAACCAGCGCCAAAACGGCGGGTTGCTGGCGTCGAGCGTCGTCTGCCAGTACTGATACCAGTCGAGAAGGTCCGCGAATTCCTTGAAGCACTCGGGGAATTTGTCGAGGCCAAAACGCTGGAAGACGCCGGCGTCGGTCAAATTGGCCTGCGCGATGAACCGGCTGGGGGGCGCGACGTAATCCTCTTCCGGCCAATGCACCGCGATTTGTGCCTCGGAGACATCGACTGTCCGCTGCTTGGCGGGATGGCGAGGCGATCTGTGTTCAGTCATGGCGGCGACTCCTTTTCGGGCAGGTCGAAATCCAAGCAAAAAACCTACACCACGGTGCCAGAACTTGTCAACCCGGCGGTTATGGCCTAGCCTCTGACTGACACGTCAGCAGCGAAAATGGAGGACCAATCATGGATCTTCTCGTGGAACGTACGGATGTATGGGCAGCGACCATCCAGGACCGACCCGGCGGYCTTGCCGAGGTGCTGGATACGCTGCGCGATGCGGGGGCCGACCTGCAATTCATCATTGCGAGGCGGACGCCGGACAAGTCAGCGACGGGAGTCGTCTATGTCACGCCGCTGCAGAACGACCGTGAAATCCGTGCGGCGGCACAGGTGGGCTTCAACGTGACACAAAGCCTTCACTCGGTGCGGATCATGGGTCCGGACCGCCCGGGCATCGCCTCGGAACTGACGCAAAAGCTCGCTGCAGGAGAAATCAATCTTCGCGGCTTCTCGGCCTCCGTGCTCGGCAAACAGTTCGTGGCCTATATCGCGGTCGACTCGCTGGGCGACGCCAACAAGGCGATGGAAATCCTGTCGAAGGTCTGAGATCGCGACGACGGGTCCGGCGCCCGAAATGCGATGGCGCGTGCGGGTCGCCAGCACCGTTGGCGCATGCTTGCTTCTGGGCGTGGCTAAGTCAGCGTTCGCGGGCCTTGGCGCTGTCAGTCCGGACCCCGCTCGGCACGAAGCTCACTCCATGATGGACCAAATAGTCC
>NZ_JBFUCI010000470.1:0-4617 GCF_056405335.1 Variovorax sp. P1_H12_2 | reverse complement strand
GTCGAGAAACTCCTCGATCGATGGATCCTGGTGCTGAGTGAACGGGAGCGCGAAGTGCTCGAAGGCCGCTTCGGCCTGCACGACCGCGATCCCGAGACGCTCGAAGTGCTGAGCGTGCGCCTGGGCCTGACGCGGGAGCGCGTGAGGCAGATCCAGAACGAGGCGCTGGCCAAGATGCGCCGGCAGCTGGTGCGGGCGGGCGTGCAGCGCGACGCGTTCCTGTAGCGGCCGGCGCTCGCCGCCCTCGGCCCTGAGACAATCGGGGGATGACGGAAGCTACAGAGAAGAAGGAAGCGCCCCCCGCGCGCGATGAATGGTTGCAGGTCGAGTCGCTCGACCTCGATGCCCAGGGCGTGGCGCACAAGGCCGACGGCATGGTGGTGTTCATCGAAGGTGCGTTGCCCTTCGAGGAGGTGCGCTTCAACGTGCACCGCAGGAAGAACAACTGGGAGCAGGGCACGGTGACCGCGATCAACCGCGAGTCGTCCCAGCGCGTGCGCCCGGGGTGTCCGCATTTCGGCCTGCACGCGGGTGCCTGCGGCGGCTGCAAGATGCAGCACCTCGATGCGGCGGCACAGGTCGCGGTGAAACAGCGTTCGCTCGAGGACAACCTCTGGCATCTCGGCAAGGTGCGGCCCGAGAACGTGCTGCGGCCGCTCGAGGGGCCGGCCTGGCACTACCGCTACCGGGCCCGCCTGTCGGTGCGCCACGTGGTCAAGAAGGGCACGGTGCTGATCGGCTTCCACGAACGCAAGAGCCGCTATCTCGCGGACATGAAGGTCTGCCCCGTGCTGCCGGCCCAGGTCAGCGCCATGCTGATGCCGTTGCGCGAGCTGATCGGCTCGATGGAGGCGCGCGAGACCTGCCCGCAGATCGAACTGGCCTGCGGCGATTCGCCCAGCGGCACCGGACTCGGCGTGATCGCCCTGGTGCTGCGGCACCTGGAGCCGCTGTCCGATGCCGACGTGGCGCGCCTGAAGGCCTTTGCGGCACGCAACGAAGGCGTGCAATGGTGGCTGCAGTCCAAGGGCCCCGAGACAGTCAAGCTGCTCGAGGAAGGCGGTCCGGCGCTGGCCTACGCGCTGCCCGAGTTCGGCGTCACGATGCCGTTCAAGCCGACCGATTTCACCCAGGTCAATCCGCACATCAATCGCGTGCTGGTCGGTCGTGCGCTGCGCCTGCTCGACGTTCGGCCGCACGAGCGCGTGGTCGACTGGTTCTGCGGCCTCGGCAATTTCACGCTGCCGCTCGCGAGCCGGGCGCGCGAGGTGCTGGGCATCGAGGGCAGCGACACGCTGGTGGCGCGCGCCACCGCCAATTTCGAGCGCAACCGCGCCGCGGTGCCGGGTCGCGGCGAGCTGGTGCCGACCACGTTCGTCGCCCGCAACCTCTTCGAGATGACGCCCGCGATGCTGGTGGCCGACGGCGCCGCCGACAAGTGGCTGGTCGACCCGCCGCGCGAAGGTGCTTTCGCGCTCGCCAAGGCGCTGGCCGATCTGCATCAGCAGGTCGAGCTGCACGACGGCGGCTGGGCGCCGCCCCAGCGCATCGTCTATGTGAGCTGCAACCCCTCGACGCTGGCGCGCGACGCCGGCCTGCTGGTTCACCAGGCGGGCTACCGTTGCACCCACGCCGGCGTGGTGAACATGTTCCCGCACACGGCGCACGTCGAGTCCATTGCGGTTTTCGAGCGCGCATGAAAAAGGGCCCCTCGGGGCCCTTTTTCATGCAGCGCCGAAGCGCTCAATCCCGTTCGCCGCCGAAGATGCCCAGCAGCGCGAGCAGGCTCTGGAAGACGTTGAAGAGGTCGAGGTACAGCGCCAGCGTGGCGCTGATGTAGTTGGTCTCGCCGCCGTCCATGATCTGCTTCAGGTCGTACAGCATGAAGGCCGAGAAGATCCCGATGGCGGCGACCGAGATCGCCATCATGCCGGCGCTCGAGCCGACGAAGATGTTGATGATGGCGCCGACCATCAGCACCAAGGCGCCGACGAAAAGCCACTTGCCCATGCCCGACAGGTCGCGCTTGATCACGGTCGCCAGCGAGGCCATCACGAAGAAGACGCCGGCGGTGCCGCCGAACGCCGTCATGATCAGCTCGGAGCCGTTCTTGAAGCCCAGCACCATCGCGATCAGGCGCGACAGCATCAGGCCCATGAAGAAGGTGAAGCCCAGCAGCACCGGCACGCCGGCGGCCGAGTTCTTGGTCTTCTCGATCGCGAACATGAAGCCGAAGGCGCCGCCCATGAAGACGACCAGGCCCAGGCCGCCGGTCAGCGAGCGGGTGATGCCGGTGGAAACGCCCAGCCAGGCGCCCAAGACGGTGGGCAGCAGGCTCAGGGCCAGCAGCCAGTAGGTGTTGCGCAGGACGCGCTGGCGTTCTGCCTGCGGCAGCGTCTGGCCGTAGCCGACGGAGGTGTCGAGGGTGTTGACGCGGTCGTTCATTGCTGAGCTCCTGGGTTGGCTGCAACGCTGCAGTTGGGCGCATTCTAGGGGGCCGCAAGGCCGGACCCGCAGAAATCCCTCATCACCGGACGCATTCCTGCAGTGATTTCGCCTGCTGCGAGGGCGGCTGCCTGCCATCCTGAACGCTATGCTTCAGGGTTGCTCAACTTTGCTGGAAGACCATGAAGACCAAATCCTTTCTCGAACTTGCCGACCTCAAGGCCATCGCCGCCGCAGCCGAAGCCGAGGCGCTCAAGAACAACTGGGCTGTGACCATCGCGATCGCCGACGACGGCGGCAACCTGCTGTGGCTGCAGCGTCTCGACGGCGCAGCGGCCCTGTCGGCTCATATCGCGCCGGCCAAGGCCCACACGGCGGCCATGGGGCGGCGTGAAAGCAAGACCTTCGAAGACATGATCAACGGCGGCAGGACCTCGTTCCTGACGGCTCCGGTCATCGAAGGCCTGCTCGAAGGCGGCGTGCCGATCGTGAAGGACGGCCAGGTGATCGGTGCGGTGGGCGTCAGCGGCGTCAAGTCGAACGAAGATGCGCAGATCGCCAAGGCCGGCATCGCCGCCCTGGGCCTCTGAAGCAGCAGCACGCAAAGCAAAACGCCGTCCTCGGGACGGCGTTTGTTCGTTGGTCAGCGTGAAAAAAAGCTTGGCTGGTCGGCGAACCGTTGGCTAGCAAAAAACGACCCTTCGGAGATGAATCTCCTCGAGTCGCCCCACGATGAAACTTGCGCGAGGGGCGGGCTGGGTCCTATTTGGTCAGGATCAGCTTGCCGAGTTTGGTGGCTTGCAGACGATAAAGCGAGCCGTTGTGCAGGATGCCGACGGCCTTGCCGCCCTTGAGGAGTTCCGCGCTTTCCAGCAGCGGAGCGGGACGGGCCACTTCGGCCGCAGCGCGACCGCCACCCGCGTGGTCCAGCGACGGATGGTTCAGCACGGTAAAGGCGTTGGGCGTTGCGGACATTCGAAGACTCCTGTGTCGAAGCGGTTGGTTAATGATAACCATTCGCAATTAAAAGTCAATCGCCGCGATCGATTTTTTTGACTTGCGTGCGGCGACTACTTCGGTTCCGGCTCGGTGATGAAGCCGATCTTGCGCACCCCGGCCTGCCGTGCCGCCGACATCGCTTGCGCGACACGCTCGTAGCGCACCGCCTTGTCGCCGCGGATGTGCAGCTCGGGCTGCGGATCCTTGGCCGCCTCGGCCGCCAGCCGGCCGGTCAGTTCGGCGTCGTCGATCTTCTGCTCGTTCCAGTAGTAGCTGCCGTCGGCGGCGACCGTGAACAGGATGTTCTGGGGTTTGGTTTGCTCGGGCTCGCTGCTGGCGCGGGGCAGATCGATGTTCACCGCGTGCTTCATCACGGGCACCGTGATGATGAAGATGATCAGCAGCACCAGCATGACGTCGACCAGCGGCGTCATGTTGATCTCGTTCATGACCTCGTCGGGTTCGTCCTGTGTTCCGAAGGCCATGGCAGTCAGACCTTCTTGAGCGGAACGACCGTGGTGGCTTCGCCGCCGCCGCTCTGGACGCGGGCGCCGGTCACGAAGTAGGCGTGCAGGTCGTGCGCGAAGCTGTTGAGCTTGGTCAGCACGAACTTGTTGCCGCGCACCAGGGCGTTGTAGCCCAGCACCGCGGGAATGGCGACCGCCAGGCCCAGTGCCGTCATGATGAGCGCTTCGCCGATCGGGCCGGCCACCTTGTCGATCGTCGCCTGGCCGGCGGAGCCGATGCTCATCAGCGCATGGTAGATGCCCCAGACGGTGCCGAACAGGCCGATGAAGGGGGCCGTGGACCCGACCGATGCCAGGATCGCCAGCCCGGTCTGCAGGCGCGCCGTGAACTCGTCGATGCCGTTGCGCAGCGCCCGGGTGATCCAGTCGCTGACATCGAGCGCGTCGTGCAGGTGGGCCTTGGTATTGCGGTGGTGGGCCGCGGCTTCGCGGCCTTCCAGCGCGAGCGCCCGAAACGGGTTGCCGTCGTCCTTGCCGAGCTTGGCGAGGGCGGTGGCGAAGTCCTCGCTGTGCCAGAAGTCCTGCGAGTGCTTCGCGAGCCGCTTGTACCTGATGACGTCGATCGCCTTGATCAGGATCACGATCCAGGACGCGAGCGACATGCCGATCAGCAACAGCGCGACAGCCTTGGTGACGAAGTCGCCTT
>NZ_JBFUCI010000469.1:0-4633 GCF_056405335.1 Variovorax sp. P1_H12_2 | reverse complement strand
TTGTTGGCCATGTCCATCTCGTACGGCGACCAGGGCGTCCAGACCAGCGAGACGGCCGCGGCCAGGATCAGCAGCAGGCTCAGGACGGCGCCGATCGTGAAGCTGCGGTGGTGCAGCGCGCGGCGCCAGAAGCCCGGCACCTTGAAGGCGGCCGCGCTGGGTATGGTGGCGGGAGCGGTATTCATGTCAGCCCCACGCTCATATGTCGGATGCCTTGATGCGCGGGTCGATCACGGCATAGAGCACGTCGACCACGAAATTGACGATGACGACCATCGCGGCCAGCAGCATCACGCAGTTGCGCACCACGATCAGGTCGCGGTTGCTGATGGCCTGGAAGATCAGCCGGCCCAGGCCAGGCAGGTAGAACACATTCTCGACCACGATGGTGCCCGCGAGCAGCTCGGAGAACTGCATGCCCATCACCGTGATCACCGGGATCAGCGCATTGCGCAGCACGTGGCGCCAGAGCACGGCGCGCTGCGACACGCCCTTGGCGCGCGCGGTGCGCACGAAGTCCTCGCGCATCACCTCGAGCACCGCCGAACGCGTGATGCGCGCCAGGATCGCGGCCTGCACCACCGCCAGCGACAGCGCCGGCAGCAGCAGCGCCTTGAGCCCGGGCAGGATGCCTTCGCCCCAGCCCTCGAAGCCGCCGGCCGAGAACCATTGCAGCTGGACCGAGAACACCAGGATCAGCAGGATCGCGAACCAGAAGTTGGGGATCGCGATGCCGACCTGCGTCAACCCCATCAGCCCGACGTCGCCGAGCTTGTTGTGGCGGGCCGCCGCGGTCACGCCGACCACCAGCGCCAGCACGGTCGTGAAGGCCATCGCGAGCAGGGCCAGCGGCACGGTCAGGGCGAGGCGCTCGAGGATCAGGTCGAGCACCGGCGAACTGTAGGCATAGCTGTCGCCCAGTTCGCCCGTCAACAGGCCGCCGATCCAGTGCCAGTAGCGCGTCCAGGCCGGCTGGTCGAGCCCGAGCTTGGCGGCCAGCGCGGCCACCGCGTCGGGCGAGGCGTCCGGGCCCATGAGCATCTGCGCGGCGTTGCCGGGCAGGATCTCGAGGACCAGGAAGACGATGACCGAAGCACCGATCAGGGTGGCGATCAAGGTCAGGAAACGCTTGAAAAGAAACAGACTCATAGGGCGGGGCGCAGCATAACCCGACACGCAACGTCCATGCCCGAGTCGATCGATAATCGTTGAATGGCCCTGATGATCACCGACGAATGCATCAATTGCGATGTCTGCGAGCCGGAGTGCCCCAACGACGCGATCTACATGGGCGTGGAGATCTACGAGATCGACCCGCACAAGTGCACCGAATGCGTGGGCCACTTCGACGAACCGCAGTGCGTGCAGGTGTGCCCGGTTGCCTGCATCCCGACGCATCCGGAGCACGTCGAGACGCGCGAGACCCTGTGGCAGAAGTTCGAGCGTCTCGCCGCAGCGAAGGCGGCCAAGGCCGCGGCGGCGCAGGCGGGCCCGGCTGCCGCCTCGGCACCCTAGCTGTCCGCGTCGTTCGCGGCGCTTGAGTTGGAGCGCTTCTTCTTGCCCGGTACCGGCGGCTTCTGGACGCCCACGTACTGCGGGTCTTTCCTGGCCTTGCCTTTTTTCATCGCGCTTTCCCTGGGATTCGACGCGGCGTCCCGCGGGCGTGGCGCGTTGTCGATCAGGGCGGCTTGCCCGGGCCCTTGCGTCGCTTCCAGGCGCAGCCGGTCCCGCTCCATGCGCATCGCCTCGGCGCGGGCTTCGCGCGTCGCCCGGTCGGCGTCGTGTTTCTGCACCGCGCTGCGTGCGTCGTCGAGTTCGAGGGCCTGGCCCGCCTTGCAGGGCTGGTCCGTGTAGGTGTTGCCGCAGCGCCAGACGGAGGTTCCGCCCTCCGCCGCGATGGCGCCCCATTGGAGGCAGGCGCCCGCCAGCAGCAAGCTGCCCCGGGTCGCGATCCGTGCATGTGACAGTCTCATTGTTCTTGTCTCCCTTTCCTTCTTCTCTCTCTCGCTTCCGCTAGCCCGCGGCGGGTGCACCCCCGTCGCCGGGCTCGCGCCGCGGTGGTTTGGGGCGCGGCGGCTTGCTCGTGTGAATGAGCAGGGTCGCCTTGTCCATTTCGCCGGCCACCAGCGCCGGGAAGGCGTGCAGCGTGCGCACGATCGCGTCCTCGATGGCCTCGCGTTGTTCCTTCAGCGGCTTCTTCAGCACCCAGTTCACGACCTCGGACTTCACGCCCGGGTGGCCGATGCCGAGGCGCAGCCGCCAATAGTCGCCGGTGCCGAGTTGGGCGTGGATGTCGCGCAGGCCGTTGTGGCCGGCGTGGCTGCCGCCGAACTTCAGCTTGGCCTGTCCCGGGACCACATCGAGCTCGTCGTGGGCGACCAGGATCTCGTTCGGCTCGATCTTGAAGAAGCGCGCCAGCGCCGCCGTCGATTTGCCCGAGAGATTCATGAAGGTCTGCGGCTCGAGCAGCCAGAGCGGCTTGCCGCCGACCTGCGTGCGCGCCACCAGCCCGTGGTAGCTGCGCTCGGGGGACAGCGTGAGCTTGAGGTCGCGGGCGAGCGCATCGATCCACCAGAAGCCGGCGTTGTGGCGCGTGGCTTCGTATTCAGGGCCGGGGTTACCGAGGCCGACAAACAGCTTGATCATAAAAACGGATTGTGACTTGCGCCCGGGAAACGAAAACGGCCCGCACTGGGCGGGCCGTCGAAGCGCGATCGCGGGAAGAATTACTTCTTCTTCGCGGGCGCCTTGGCGTCGGCCTTGGCGGCGGGTGCGGCTGCGGCGCCTTCGGCACCTTCGGTGCCGGCTGCGGGCTCTTCAGCGACCAGCGGCGGCACGGCGGAAACCACCACCGGGTTGATCTTGCCGTGGCTCACGAACTTCACGCCCTTGGGCAGCTTGATGTCGTTGACGTGGACAGTGGCGTTCTTGGTCAGGCTGGAGAGGTCGACTTCGATGAACTCGGGCAGGTCGGCCGGCAGGCAGCTGACTTCGAGTTCGTTCATCACGTGGTTCACGAGGTTGTGGTCGAGCTTGACGGCGGTCGACTCTTCCTCACCCTTGAAGTGAAGCGGCACCTTGACCGTCATGCGGGTGCGGGCATCGACGCGCTGGAAGTCGATGTGCTGCACCAGCTGGCGGAACGGGTGGTATTGCACGTCGCGCAGCAGCACCTTGGTGGTGGTGCCGGCGAGTTCCATCTCGAGGATCGAGGCGTGGAAGGCTTCCTTCTTGAGGGCATGCCACAGCGCGTTGTGATCGATTTCGATCATCTGGGGCTTGCTTTCGCCACCGTAGACGATGCCGGGCGTCTTGCCCGTGATGCGGAGACGGCGGCTCGCACCCGTGCCCTGCTTGGCGCGCTCAAAAGCGACGAATTTCATAGTTAACTCCTGTGGAAGTCGACCGCGACCAGTGCGACTCCGGTTTCAAAAAGGGCTTCCGCTGCGGGAAGCCCGGCTTCTTTCTCGGAACAGGCTCGTCAAAACCTCAGAAGAGGCTTTGTCCAAATCTCAAAAGAGATTTTCCTGGTCCGAGAACAAACTCATCACCGACTCGCCCTTGGCGATGCGCTGGATCGTCTCGGCGATCAGCGGCGCCACGGACAGTTGGCGGATCTTGGTGCAGCCCAACGCAGCGTCGGACAGCGGGATGGTGTTCGTCACGACCACTTCGTCGAGCGCCGAGCCCTGGGCGATGCGCTCGATGGCGGGACCCGAGAAGATCGGGTGCGTGCAATACGCATACACCTTCTTGGCACCGCGTTCCTTCAGCACCTCGGCGGCCTTCACGAGCGTGCCGGCGGTGTCGATCATGTCGTCCATGATCACGCAGTTGCGGCCGTCGATCTCGCCGATCACATGCATGACCTCGCTCACGTTGGCGCGCGGACGGCGCTTGTCGATGATCGCGAGGTCGCAATTCAGCTGCTTGGCCAGCGCCCGGGCGCGAACCACGCCGCCGACGTCGGGCGAGACCACGATCAGGTCTTCGTAGTTCTTCTGCCGCAGGTCGCCCAGCAGTACCGGCGAGGCATAGATGTTGTCGACCRGGATGTCGAAGAAACCCTGGATCTGGTCGGCGTGCAGGTCCATGGTCAGCACGCGGGCCACGCCCACGGTCTCGAGCAGGTTGGCCACCACCTTGGCCGAGATCGGCACCCGGCTCGAACGCGGACGGCGGTCCTGGCGCGCATAGCCGAAGTACGGGATCACGGCACTGATGCGCTCGGCCGATGCGCGCTTGAGCGCGTCGACCATGATGAGCAGTTCCATCAGGTTCTCGTTGGTCGGCGCACAGGTCGACTGCACCACGAACACGTCGCGGGCACGCACGTTCTGATTGATCTCGACCGTGACTTCCCCGTCGGAGAAGCGGCCGACCCGGGCGGCCCCCAGCGAGGTGCCCAGGKTGTGCGAGATCTCGGCGGCAAGGCCCGGATTGGCGTTGCCGGTGAAAACCATGAAATCAGGGTGTTGAGCCTGCATGAGTGCGTCCCGGCAATGCGAAGTGGCTCTTTCGGGAGAGCCGCCAAAATTCTCGTGAATGAATTTGGCAGGGGAGAAAGGATTCGAACCTTTGCATGCTGGAATCAAAATCCAGTGCCTTAACCAGCTTGGCGACTCCCCTACAC
>NZ_JBFUCI010000468.1:0-4649 GCF_056405335.1 Variovorax sp. P1_H12_2 | reverse complement strand
CGGCAAACAAGACTAAAGTGCTTGCCGTGCGTGACAACAAGGACTCAGTGCATGTTGAAGCTGGATGGCATGGCCACCTTCGTGGCGGTCGCGGAGTCGGGCTCCCTCAGCGAGGCATCGCGACGACTGAATCTCTCCAAGTCGGTCGTCAGCGAGCGCCTCGCCGATCTTGAAAAGGAACTCGGCGTTCGGCTGCTGCACCGCTCGACGCGCAAGCTCACGCTCACCGAGGACGGCACCGCCTTCCTGGCGCGCGCCTCGGCCATCATGCGGGATGTCGAGGAGGCCGCCGCCGAGATGGCGCAGCGGCGCGGCACGCTGGTCGGGCCGCTGCGGATTTCCGCGCCGGTCACCTTCGGCCGCATGCACCTGGGTCCGGCGCTGTATCCGTTCATCGCGGCCCATCCCGGCGTCGAGCTGACGCTCGAGCTTGACGATCGGCGCGTCGATGCCGCATCGGACGGCTACGACGGCGTGGTTCGGCACGGGCCTCTCGTCGATTCGCGCCTGGTGGCGTGGACGCTGGCCCGCAGCCGTCGGGCGCTGGTCGCCTCGCCGGACTACATCGAGCAGCAAGGCCGGCCCTCCAGCGCCGAGGAGCTGCAGCGCCACCGAGGCGTCTTCTATACGAACCGTGGCGTGGCCGACTGGCAGTTCCGCCGCGATGGCGAGCTCGTGTCGGTGCGCGCGTCGCGCGCCCTGCGCGTGAACAACGGCGACATGATGCGCGACGCCTGCGAGGCGGGCCTGGGCATCGCGCTGCTGCCGACTTTCATCGTCGGAGAGTCCCTGCGTGCCGGCAGGCTGCTCGCGATCGACATCGGTCTTCCCTCGGAGGAAGAGTTCCTGTACGTGGCGCATCCGGAAGGCCGTTCGCCCTCGGCGAAGCTGCGGGCCATGACCGATGCGCTCAAGACCGCGTTCGGCGACCCGCCCTATTGGGATTCGGAGCGCTGAGGCATTGCAAGGCGGCGCCCTGCCCCTGCGACGCATCAGGGATGTCATGGGCAGGTCACCCACGGCGTCTAAACTAGGTCGTTTTCGGCGAAAGTCGAAAAGCGATTCGAAGTTAGAAACTGTTACCGAGTGAAGCGTATCAAGGGCGAAGTTGCCATCCCGTTCGTGCATCCGATCTATGTCCGATGCATCCTGGACTGCCTCAACAATCGGGGCGTGCGGCCCTCCGAGGTTCTTGCAAGTGCAGGCCTGGCCTGGCAGGACCTCTGCGACGGCAAGCCGTTGCTGGATTTCTCCGTGTTCCGGCGCTTCGTCGCGCACGCCATCAAGTGCAGCGGCGAGCCTGCGCTGGGCCTGATCGCAGGCTCCATGCTCCAGCCGTATCACAGCCCGGTGGGCATCGCGGCCGTGACGAGCGAAACGCTGGGGCAAAGCCTTCAGTTCGTGAGCGAAAACGCCAAGCTGATCTTCCGCAGCATGGACTTCCACATGGACAACGGACCTCGATGGAGCACCATCACGGTCAGCCCGTTGCGCCCATTGTGCGAGACGCATGTCTTCGTGATGCAGTCCATCGTCGGGGCGCACTGCCGGATGGTCGAGGCGATCCTGGGGCGCCCGGTCGACGAGCTCACGGTGGGGTTGCCGTACGCCCGTCCGGCGGGCACCGATGTGCCCTGTTTGCGCTTCGTCCGAAAGGTGGCGTTCGATCAGAAGTGCCTGACGCTTCAGCTGCCGACCCGGCTGCTTGCCGAGCGTTCGACCTCGGCCGACGAGAAGGCATTCCAGGCCGCGGCGCAGGACTGCCGAACCATGGAATCCGAACTCGGACACGTCGAGTTCATTCAGCGCGTCAAGCAGGCGCTGCTCGAACGCCTCACGACCAACCCCGAGCTGAGCGATCTGGCGCCGGACCTGGGTGTGTCCTCGCGGACCTTGGTGCGAAGGCTCGCGGATGCGGACCTCACCTACTCCGACATCAAGGATGGCCTGCGAAAGCAGCATGCCGCCTGGTATCTGGAACACACCGAGCTGTCGATCGAAGCCATCGCGTCGCAGCTGGGCTACAACGACCACACCAATTTCAGTCGCAAGTTCAAGGACTGGTATCGCGTCCCGCCGAGCAAGATGCGGCAGACCCTTCGAGGCAGCCAGCACTGAGAATCCGGACGCCCGAATCCGCCGTGTGCGGAGGACGGCAACTGGCTTGACCAGTCGCCGATGTCCTTGAAGCGCGGCCTATGTCGTCGCGCCGAAGCGGCCGACGACCTGTGGCCGGCCGCCGTGACCGGCGCCCAGCCGGACCTGGATGCGGCCCATCGAGAGAAGCGGCTTGCGCTCCGCGGCTCCCATGCTCTTCGGACCGGCCAGCGCGCCGGACCCGGCTCTGACCGAGAGGCTCCGGGGTGCGGTGTCGTCGTCGATGCCGCCCACGTACCCGATCGTTTCGTTGACGCGTGCGAGCATCTCGACGCAACTTTGTTTCAGATCGATGCCGCGCCGGGTCAGCAGGACCTTGCGGGTCGTGCGCTCGAGCAAAGGCTCTTCCAGCATGGCTTCGAGCCGCGCAATGCTCCTGCTCACGCTCGACTTGTGGATCTGCAATGCATCGGCAGCCGAGGAGAAGCTGCCGAGCGACGCGACATACGCAAAGATTCGGAGATCGTTGAGGTCGATCATCTTGTCTGCCATATGCCTGAATGGGGTACTGTTCTGCACTTGAGACTCTCCCTTGCCGATTCCTGAACCCGCCGCAGCGAGCCGATGAATGAAAGCAGGCTGCCCGACGTCTGTCGGGCAGCCTTCAGGGATCACCTGGTGATTCTGACTTGTGCGCTTGTCAGATCAGAACGAGTGACGGATGCCGAGGTCGTAGCCCGTCGAGCTCTTCGGGGTCAGCGTGCCGGTGAGGGTGTTGGTCGTCGTGTAGAACGACGGGCCGCCCACGGTCAGGTCGGCGCCGTTCTTGTTGTTGATGCGCGCCACCGTGGCGTACAGGGCCGTACGCTTCGAGAGGTTGTGCACATAGCCCAGGGCGAACTTGTCAGCCTTCGGGTCCGGACGGAAGCCGAACAGTTGGTTGATGTACGTGCCGGTGTCCTTGTAGTCCACTGCCGAGTACGAAACGCGGATCACGCCAGGACCGACGGGAACGGTTGCACCGAGCAGCCAGCCGTCAGCGCCGGGTTCACGGAAGCCGAACGGGTTGGTCGCGCCGGCAACGAAGTTGCTCGACGTGTCTTGCTTCTGCTTGGCGCTCGAATATTCACCGAACAGCTTGACCACGCCGAAGTCGTACGAAGCACCGAGGTTCCAGGTGTCGAGGTTGTTCGTGGTGCCGGCGTAGTAGTTCGACGCGAGGGTGCTTTGACCGTACGCGAGAGCCACGTCCAGGGGACCGTTGGCGTAACCGATGCGGCCGCCCCAGTAGCGACCAGCGCGCTCGTTGCCGGCCGTGTTCAGCAATGCCGGATTGTTCACGACGGCGGCGGCGCCCGGAGGGGTCAGGCCGGCCGGATCGTAGCTGGTCTTCTCGTTGAAGGCGTACATCACCTGGCCGTAGAAACCACCCAGGTTCGGCGGCAGGAAGAAGCCGACCGAGTTGCTGGCACGGGTGTAGGTCGTGTTCTGGGTGAAACCACCTTGCGAGATCACGCTGCCCGGATTGTTGTAGCCGTTGGCGGTCACGATCAGGTTGGTGCCCACGCCGTTGGCGCCGAACGGATCGAACACGGTGTCGTTCCAGTACGTCGGGGTGTAGTCACGACCGAGGCGAACTTCACCGAAAGCACCCGAGAGGCTCACGGTCGAACGACGCTGGAAGTTCAGGCCGCCGCCGCTTGCAGAACCGGTGCCGTCGTCATTGTTGATCGCGCCTTCGAGCCAGAAGCCGGCCGACAAGCCACCACCGAGGTCTTCCGTGCCACGGAAGCCCAGACGGCTGGAGTTGTAGCCAGAGTTGCGCAGAACCGTTTGGCTCTTCGTGACGTCCTGGCCCAGAGCGCCTTCAGACTTGTTCGAGAAGCCGCTGATGGTCGCGTCAACCACACCGAACAGCGTGACCGACGACTGAGCCGAGGCAATGCCGGCAACAGCCAGGGCAGCCAGGGCGACTAGAGATTTTTTCATTTCAAGTTTTCCAAGGATAAACATGGGGCTCCGGTGCGAAGGACTCACCGTGACTGGCACTTGTGTGCCCACCAGACCCCGGGCCAACCTCCTTTTGGGAAGTTGCCCCTATTGCATCCGAGCCGGTTCGCCGGGGCGGCCGGAGGTATGCAAAGTCAATCCAAAACTATGCAATGCCGACGCAGGAGTTCCCTGCGCCGTTGTGTGATTGCGACAAGGGGCTACTGCAGCTGCCGCACGATATCGAGCGCCTCTTCGATCCGCTCCACCGCATGGATCGTCAGCCCTTCGATCTCTTTCGCGCCCTTGCGTGGCGCATTCGCCTTGGGCACCACCGCCACGCTGAAGCCGAGCTTGGCCGCTTCGCGCAGGCGCTCCTGCYCGCGCGGCGCGGGCCGCACCTCGCCGGCCAGCCCCACTTCGCCGAAGGCGATGAAGCCCTTGGGCAGCGGCTTGCCGCGCAGGCTCGACGTGATCGCGAGCATCACCGCGAGGTCGGCCGCGGGCTCGCTGATGCGCACCCCGCCCACCGCGTTGACGAACACGTCCTGGTCCATGCAGGC
>NZ_JBFUCI010000467.1:0-4662 GCF_056405335.1 Variovorax sp. P1_H12_2 | reverse complement strand
GTGCAGGTCGGCGCGGTGTACGTGATAGAAACCGGCGCCGAAGAGCCGCGGGCAGGCCTCCTTCAGCGGCGTGCGGAAGAGTTCGCGCGCGTCCTCCCAGTTGCGTCCCACCATCGCCTCGGGCAGGAAGCCGATGCGCTCCAGCCCGTCGCTGACGCCGAGGGCCTGCAACACCTTGGCCGCGTTCGGCGTCATCTGCACGCCGGCGCCGATCTCGCCAAAGGCCGACGCGCGCTCGAACAGATGGGCATCGATGCCGCGCAGGCGCAGCGCGCGCGCCAGTGCCACGCCGCCGATGCCGGCACCGACGATGCCGACGCGAATTGCTCTACTCATACTCGAATCTCCTGGTTGACGATGCCGCAGCACGGGCCGCGGCATGTGGATAAATAAACGTTCAATTAATTAATGAATTGCCGACGAGCCCTTGGCACGGCGCAGTACGCCGCCCGCCCGCCCGCCTCAGCCGCCCAGGTAGGCGCTCAGAAGCCCCGGGTCCTCGAGCAGTCCCGCGGCATCGCGCTCGGCGACCACGCGGCCGGTCTCGAACACATAGGCGCGCGAGGCCACCGACAGCGCGTTGTGCACGTTCTGTTCGACCAGCAGTACGGTCACGCCGTGTTGGTTGATCTCGCGCACGAACTCGAACACCTCTTCGGCCATGCGCGGGCTCAGGCCCAGGCTGGGCTCGTCGAGCAGCAGCAGCCGCGGCTCGGACATCAACGCCCGGCCGATCGCCAGCATCTGCTGCTCGCCACCGCTCAGGGTGCCGGCCAGCTGGCGATGCCGCTCCTTGAGCCGCGGAAAGCGGTGGTAGACCACGCCGACGCGCTTCTCGACCTCGGCCTTCTCCTTGCACAGGTAGGCGCCAAGCGTGAGGTTCTCGTACACGCTCATCGCTGGCCACACGTGCCGCTCTTCTGGCGACTGCGCGATGCCCAGTCCGACGATGCGGTCGGCCGCCATACCGCCGATGGTCCGGCCGTCGAACAGGATGTCGCCGCGCGTCGGCCGCAGCAGGCCGGAGATCGCGCGCAGCGTGGTGCTCTTGCCCGCGCCGTTGGCGCCGATCAGCGCGACCACCTCGCCGGCGCGCACCGTCATGTTGACGCCGTGCAGCGCGGCGGTCTTGCCGTAGCTCACGTGCAGGTCGTTGAGTTCGAGCAGTTTGCTCATGATTTCTTCCCCCCGCCCAGATAGGCCTCGATGACGCGCGGATCGCCCTGCACCTGCGCCGGTGTGCCCTCGGCGAGCTTCTCGCCGAAGTGCATCACGACCACGCGGTCCGAGACGCCCATGACCAGGCCCATGTTGTGCTCGACGATCAGGATCGATTTCACGAAACGCCCGCGCAGTTGCTTCAGGATCTCGCCGAAGCGCCGGGCCTCCTGGCTGTTGAGGCCGGCGGCTGGCTCGTCGAGCATCAGGATCTCGGGCTTGGCCGACAGGGCGAGCGCGACTTCGAGCAGCCGCAGCTCGCCGCAGGACAGCATGTAGGCCGGCACGTCCATGCGCTCTGCGAGGCCCATGGTGTGGACGATCTGCTCGGCGCTCTCGCGCACCGCGCGTTCGGTCGCGCGCACCTTCGACGTCGGKAAGAAGGTGCTCCACAGCGACTGCTTCGCTTCGAGGTAGTGCCCGGTCAGCACGTTCTCGAACACGGTCAGCGACTTCAGGATGTTGGTCTTCTGGAAGCTGCGCACGATGCCGCGCCGCGCCATGCGGAAGGGCTTCTCGCCGGTCACTTCCTGGCCGCTGTAGCGCACGCTGCCGCCGGTCGGCGTGTAGAAGCCCGTGATCAGATTGAAGCAGGTAGTCTTGCCCGCGCCGTTGGGCCCGATCAGCCCCACGATCTCGCCGGCACGAACGTCGAAGCTGATGTCCTTGACGGCCTTGATGCCGCCGAAGGACTTGCTGAGTGCGCGCACTTCGAGCGAGCCTCCGTTGGCGGCCAGTGTTGCGGCGTTCATGCGGGCCTCCCTGCCGTGCGTTGCGCCGGCGCGGCGGGGGCTGCAGCCTGCTTCGCGCGGGTCTCGCGGCGCTGCGTGATGAAGCCCATCAGCCCGCGCGGCAGGAACAGCACGATCGCGATCACGGCCAAGCCGAACAGCGACAGCCGCAGCTCCTTCGCCTCGCGCAGGTACTCCTCGAGAAAGGTCACCAGCAGCGCCCCGATCAGGGGCCCCACCAGCGTGCCCTTGCCGCCGATCAGCACCATGATGATCATGCTCACCATGAAGGCGAAGCGGAACACCTCGGGTCCGACGAAAGAGATGTAGTGCGCGTAGAAGCCGCCCGCCATGCCCGACAGGAAGGCGCCGAGCACCAGCGCCAGCATCGAGTAGGTCAGCGGGCGGATGCCGATCGACTGCGCGACGTAGCGGTTCTCGCGCACGGCGACCGCGGCCCGGCCGGCATTCGAGTTCACGAAGCGGAACGACAGATACAGCGCCAGTGCCAGCAGCAGCCACGCCGCCACGTAGTAGAACTGCTTCGCGCCGAGGTTGCCGACGTCGGCCAGCAGCGCGGGCTGCGGCACGCCGGCAATGCCCATCGGTCCGTTGGTCAGCGCGATCCAGTTGTCGGCCACCAGGCGCAGCACCTCGGAGAACGACAAGGTCACGATCACGAAGAACGGCCCCTGCAGCCGCAGCGTGATGCCGCCGATGATGACGCCCATGACCGCAGCGAGCAGCCCGGCCACGGGGATGGTGGCCCAGATCGGCCAGCCGTAGGTGGTCGAGAGGATGGCGGCGGCGTAAGCGCCGGTGCCCAGGAAGGCTGTGTGGCCGAGCGAGAACTCGCCGACGTAACCGACCACCAGGTTGAGGCTGGTGGCCAGCACCGCGTAGAACAGCACCATGATCGCGATGTGCAGCACGTACTGGTCGCGCACCAGGAGCGGCACCAGGGCAGCCAGCGCCATCAGCGCCAGGAGGCAACGTTTTTCGAATCTCATGCACGCTCCGCACGTTTGGCAAACAGGCCGTAGGGCCGAAAGACCAGCGTCAGGATCACCAGCACGAAGCCGATGATGTCGACCCAGCCGGTCGCGACGTAGCCGCCCCACAAGGCCTCCGAGACGCCGAGCAGCAGGCCCCCCGCGATGGCGCCGGGGAAGCTCCCCATGCCGCCGAGGATCACGACCACGAAGGCCTTCATGCTCACCAGCCCGCCCACCGATACCTGCGCCGAATAGATCGAGCCGAGCAGCATGCCGGCCAGCGAGGCGATCACGGTGCCCATCGCGAAAGTGCTGGCGTAGACGTTGGCGGTGCGGATGCCGACCAGCCGGGCCGCCATCGGGTCCTGGAAGGTGGCGCGCATCGAGCGGCCGAGCCGGGTCTTCTGGATCGTCAGGTAGGCGGCCAGGATCAGCAGCGCGCAGACCGCAACCGCGAACAACCGCAGCTTGGTCAGCACGATCGGACCGAGAAACACCGGGCCCGCGGAGATCGGCGCCTCGACCTTGAGCGGAGAGGTGCCGACCATCAGCAGGGCCGTGTTGGCGAGGAAGATCGACAGGCCGATGGTCAGCAGGATGCCGGGCTCTTCGCCCTGGTCGCGGATGCGCTCGATCAGGAAGCGGTCGATCAACCAGCCGAATGCGCCCATCACAACGGCGACCAGCAGCAGGCCCGTGAAGAGTCGAGTCCGAGCCGCGTGGTGGCCCACCAGCCCATGACGCCGCCGAGCATGTAGAGCTCGCCGTGGGCGAAATTGACGACCCGCATGAGGCCGAGGATCAGGGTCAGTCCCAGCGCCGACAGGGCGTAGAACGAACCCGTGACCAGGCCGTTGACGAGGTACTGTGGCAACAGTTCCATGTTGGGTTTCCTTGTGCCGCTATGCGTTGCGCGAGCGTCGGCCGCTCATGGCTTCTCGGTCGCGGCTTCGGCGACCACGCGCGGTTCCTTGTTGGCGATCTGCACCAGCACGACGTCGAAGCCATAGCCCTCGCCCTTCTCGGTGAAGCGGAAGCGGCCGTTGGGCGCGGTGTAGTCGGTCTTGCGCAGTGCGTCGCGCACCGCTTCGGGCTCTGCCTTGCCGGCGCGCGCGATGGCTTCCATCATGATGTTCATCGCGTTGTAGCCGGCGGCGCCGTACTTGCCGGGCTTCTCCTTGTAGCTGGCGGTGTAGCGCTCGACGAAGGCCTTGTTGGCTTCGCCCGGCAGGCTCGACGCGTAGGGCACCGCGGCGTAGATGCCTTCGGACGCATCGCCGGTCAGCCCGACGAAGTCGGCCGTGGCCCAGGAGCCGACGCCGAAGATCTTGGTCTTGAGGCCGAACTCCTTGAACTGCTTGACGAGGATGGCGCCGTCCTGCGTCTCGGCGGCAACGAAGACGCCGTCGGCATTGCTCGCGCGCAGCTTGGTCAGGAGCGTGTAGAAATCGGTCGCGCCATGGTCGAAGTACTCCTTCATCACGGTCTTGACGCCGAGCGCGCTCAGGTCCTTCGAGAAATCTTCGACGCCGCCGCGGCCCCAGTCGTCGTTGACGCCGATGTAGGCGACGGTCTTGAGCTGCAGCTTCTCGGCCAGGATCTTGCTGAAAGTCTTCGACATCAGGCGGTCGGTCTCGGCCGAGCGGAAGAAGTACTGCATGCCCTTCTCGGTCAGGTCGGCCTTGGAAGACACGCCGGTCAAAAGCGGCACCTTGTAC
>NZ_JBFUCI010000466.1:0-4674 GCF_056405335.1 Variovorax sp. P1_H12_2 | reverse complement strand
TGAAAGAGGCTGGAGACGGATCTCTCAGAAGGCGGCGTACGAGTCTCGGGCGACGTCGGTGAAAAGGCGCCATGCGTCGAAGCGCATGGCCAGTTGCTTGTGGCAAAGCGATGCGCACAGCGGATGGCGAACGCCGACGAAGGCATCCTTTATGCAGACGCTGGCGTATAGACATCCCCGCATTCGATCGCATTGACTTCATCGCCCGGTCCGACGAGATGGCATTGAGCCCCTACTTCGAACAACTCGTGCTGCAGCGTCGCCACACTCCGGGCGTCGACCTCGTGAGCCGGTTGCTGCGAACAAATTGCGGTGCTGCGGCTTCGCTAGGGGCGAACCAAGCGCGCTTGGGGCGGTAGGCGTGGTGCAGCCAGGCAGATCCCTTCGCAAGCCTCTTGCATCCGTGTTTCGAGGAGTTTCTGACTCGCGGCGCGTGGGCATCGTGGCCCTGGCCAGGCGGCTGCTCATCGCGCTGTGGCGCTATCTGGACCGCGGCGAAATCCCGACTGGGGCCGAACTCAGGCCGCCTGCCGTTTGAGCCTCGCACCACTCGGCACGGATTGAATCGTCATGATCGAAGGTCGGCGCGCCCACAGTATCGTTGGGTCACCTCAGCGTGACCGCCAGCATGCGGTGCGGGGATATTGCACGACCCGCACGGATAGAAGGTCGTCCGAGCACACTGGCTCGAACGCCGATCACACCCCCACCTCGAATCAAGACAAATCGAAACCGTGCCGCGCAGCGGAGAGGGGGTCGACATGAAATCCTTCTAACCGACGCCATCGAAGGTGTCTTGACCATTTGGTTCACATAGAAGCGATAGTGCGCCCACTCGGCTGTCCGCAGTGGCACGCTGAGTACCGTGCATCTCAGCCTTCTCCGGGCTTTGGACCTACACCACGGAATGGGACGCGACCGCCAGCCGCCCTTTTCGAGTTTCACTTAGGATCGAGCTTCTAAGGCAGGCCGTCATGCACCTCCACGTCAACGAAGAGATCACATTCCGCAGGCTCGAGATCCTCTTGGTCTTCATGGAGACCGGCAATCTCTCGCGCGCGGCCGAGATCCTCGAGATCAGCCCTGTCAGCGTCCACCGCGCCTTGCATGCGCTCGAAACAGGGCTGCGCTGCGCCCTGTTTCGGCACGAAGGCCGCAACCTGCACCCGACCGAGGCCGCGCAAGCCTTGGCGGAGGTTGCCCGGGACGTGCTGCGCGCGATGGCCGAGGGCGTGCGTTCGACGCGCGAAGTGGCGGGCTATTCGGCCGATCGCATCCGCATCGGGTCGCTGTATTCCCTGACCAATCGCACGGTGCCGACGCTGGTCATGGCGATGAAACTGCGCAAGCCCGACATCCAGACCGAACTCGTCCTGGGCTCCAACGCCGACCTGCTGCAGAAGCTGCGTGACGGCGCCATCGATGCGGCGCTGATGGGCACGCCCGACGCGGCCCCAGACCTCGAGTCCGAACCCCTGTTCGAGGACGACATCTACTTCGCCGCGCCTTTGGGTTCGCGCTATGCGTCGATGGAACAGGTGGACCTGGCCGCCTGCGCCCATGAGCGTTTTGTCACCCTGAGCGAAGGCTTCGTCACCTACAGCGGCTTCGTGGACTCGTTTCGCGTGGCTGGCTTTACGCCCCACGTGGTCATGAAGACCGGCGACATCTTCTCCCTGATGAACCTGGTGGACGGTGGCGTCGGCTGCACTCTGCTGCCGGGGCGCGTGCGCTCGGTGATGCCGCAAAGGGTGCAACTGATTCCGCTGCAGTCCCGGTACCTGATGCGCCAGACCATCTCGCTCAATTTCCTGCGCACGCGCGAACGCGATCCCAACCTGCTCGCGCTGCTCTCGGTCTGCCGCATGGCGAAGGCGGACCTGGGCTGAGCATCCACGAGATCGATGCTCGGGTTAACCCTCGATCGTTTCAGTTCGCGTAAAGGTCAGCCACGCCGCTTAGTTGATCGTTCCGTAGGGGGTGCGTACTGTTCGTACCCAGACGTGCTGGCACCGCGTGTCGAACCCAAACACCTCCCGGAGACGCATTGATGAGTTCTCATTGGATTTCGATTTACGCCCTGATCGGCATGTTCGTGCTCGCCACCGTGCTGCCGATCAACATGGGCGTGATCGCCTTCGTCGGCGCGTTCCTGGTCGGCACGCTGGTCGCCGGCATGAACGCCAAGGCCATCATGGGCGGCTTTCCCGCCGACCTGTTCCTGACACTGGTCGGCATCACCTACCTCTTTGCGCTCGCGCAAAACAACGGCACGATCGACTGGCTCGTCAAACTCGCAGTGCGCGCGGTGCGCGGGCGCATCGCGGCCATTCCGTGGATCATGTTCTTCATCGCCGCGTTGCTCACCGCGGTGGGCGCGGTCAGCCCGGCGGCGGTGGCGATCATCGCGCCGATCGCGCTGGGATTCGCGGCCAAGTACGGCATCAACCCGCTGCTCATGGGCCTGATGGTGGTGCACGGCGCGCAGGGCGGCGGCTTCTCCCCGATCAGCATCTATGGCGGCATCACCAACAAGATCGTGGCCCGGGCCGGCTTGCCGCTCAGCGAGATGGCGACGATGATGGCCAGTCTCGGTGTCAACCTGGCGGTCGCGCTCCTGCTGTTCTTCCTGTTCGGCGGGATGAGGCTAGTTCGGCAGAAGGCCGACCACACAGGCGCCATGCCGACCGTGCGCCGCGTCGCCCATGGACAGGGCGGTGCGCAGGTGTACGGGGATGCGGAAAGCGAGTCGTTCGCGGAAGAGCGGCGCACCGCCAACCCTGACAACGATTCGCTGATGGACGCGTCGCCGGCAATCCCTGCCGAGCAGGGCTCGCGCCTCTACCAGATCGCCACCGTGCTGGGCCTGCTGGCACTGGCCGTGCTGACGCTGTTCTTCAAGCTTGACATCGGCTTCGTCTCGATCACCATCGGCCTGCTGCTCACGCTGATGGCGCCCAATCTGCAGAAGCGTGCGCTGGGACAGGTGTCGTGGCCGGAGATCATGCTGATCGTCGGCGTCAGCACCTATGTCGGCGTCATGGAAAAAATGGGGACGATCGATTTCGTCGGCCACAGCGTGGCGGGCCTCACCTCCCCGCTGATGGCAGCACTGCTGCTGTGCTTCGTCGGCGCGGTGGTGTCCGCATTCGCCTCATCGACCGCCGTGCTCGGCTCGTTGATTCCGCTGGCGGTGCCCTTCCTGCAAGGGGACACCGGTGTCAGTGCGATCGGCTTCATCGCGGCGATGGCCGTGTCCTCCACCATCGTCGACGTCAGCCCGTTCTCGACCAACGGCGCGCTGGTGTTGGCCAACGCGAAGGGCGTGGACCGCGATGTGTTCTTCCGCCAATTGATGATGTATGGCGCCCTCGTGACGGTGGTGRCCCCCGTGGTGGTGTGGCTTCTCTTCGTGGTGCTGTAAGGCGCCGCTTTCAATGACTTCACTCAACCCATTCAACCCATGAACTCCAGCTCCTGGACCACCAGGGCCGATGACCGCGCCGCCCGGCTGGCGCGCGCGGCCGCCGCACTCGGCACGCGGCTCGCCGGCAAGCAAGTCGCAACAGAGGCCATCGGCACGCTGCTCGAAGCGGTGCTTGCGCCCGGCGACCGCGTCTGCCTCGAAGGTAACAACCAGAAGCAGGCCGATTTCCTCGCGCAGGCCCTCGTGCAGGTCGATCCGCAGCGCGTGCACGGCCTGCACATGGTGCAGTCGGTGCTAGCATTGCCGGAACATCTCGACGTGTTCGAGAACGGTGTGGCCTCGCGCCTGGACTTCAGCTTCTCGGGGCCGCAGGGCGCGCGCCTGGCCAAGCTGGTCTCGGGCGGGCGCATCGAGATTGGCGCGATCCACACCTACCTCGAGCTGTTCGCGCGCTACTTCGTGGACCTCACGCCCAAGGTGGCGCTGGTCGCCGCGCATGCGGCCGACGCCGAAGGCAACCTCTACACCGGCCCCAACACCGAAGACACGCCGGCCATCGTCGAGGCCACGGCGTTCTCGGGTGGCATCGTGATCGCGCAGGTGAACGAGCTGGTGGACGGCCAGCGCACGACCTTGCCGCGCGTCGACATCCCGTCCGATTGGGTCAGCTTCGTGGTGAAGGCGCCGCGGCCGAATTTCATCGAGCCGCTGTTCACGCGCGACCCGGCGCAGATCAGCGAAGTGCAGATCCTGATGGCAATGATGGCGATCAAGGGCATCTATGCCGAATACGGCGTGCAGCGCCTGAACCATGGCATCGGCTTCGATACCGCGGCGATCGAGCTGCTGCTGCCGACCTACGCCGAGTCGCTTGGGCTCAAGGGCCAGATCGCGAAGCATTGGGCGCTCAACCCGCATCCGGCCCTGATCCCGGCGATCGAGGCCGGCTGGGTCGAGTCGGTGCACTCCTTCGGTTCCGAACTCGGCATGGAGGACTACATCCGGGCCCGCTCCGATGTCTTCTTCACCGGGCCCGACGGCAGCCTGCGCAGCAACCGGGCCTTCTGCCAGGCAGCCGGCCACTACGCCTGCGACCTATTCATCGGCTCGACCCTGCAGATCGACCTCGACGGCAACAGCTCGACCGCCACGCTCGGGCGCATCGCCGGCTTCGGCGGCGCGCCCAACATGGGCGCCGACGCGCGCGGCCGTCGCCATGGCAGCCCGGCCTGGCTCAAGGCCGGGCG
>NZ_JBFUCI010000465.1:0-4695 GCF_056405335.1 Variovorax sp. P1_H12_2 | reverse complement strand
CGAGCACGGCGTAATGCAGGCGCTGGGCCTGGTGGGCGAGGCCCAGGCGCTGGCGTGCCACCAGCGTCGATGGGCGTCCAAGCCGACCGGTCGCCAGGTCGAGGCGCTGACTCAAGGCATCGACGCGCGTCGCAACGGCCTCCCGCAGCCGCTCTTCGATCAGATCGAGCGCGCCGAGCCACAGCTCGCGCGGCGCGGACACGAGCTCGGCGGCGGCGGTCGGGGTCGGGGCCCGGACGTCGGCGCAGAAGTCGGCGATCGTGAAGTCGGTCTCGTGGCCGACACCGCAGACGACGGGCACCGGACTCTGGACGATCGTGCGCGCCAACGCCTCGTCGTTGAAGGCCCACAGATCCTCGATCGAGCCGCCGCCGCGCACCAGCAAGATGACATCGACCTTCGGTTCCAGTGCGTAGAGCGACTGCAGCGAACGCACGAGCTCTGACGGCGCGCCGTTCCCCTGCACGGCCGCCGGCGCCAGCACGACGGGGATGTGCGGCACCCGGCGCCGCAATGCGGTGACGACGTCGTGGAGCGCCGCCGCACCGAGGGAGGTGACGAGCCCGATCGCGCGCGGCAGGGCCGGCAGCGCCCGCTTGCGTGCCGGGTCGAACAGCCCTTCGGCCTCGAGCCGGGCCTTGCGCTGCATGAACTGTTCGAACAACGCGCCCTGCCCGGCACGCCGCAGGCTTTCAACCACCAGCTGCAAATCGCCGCGCGGCTCGTACACGGCGAGCCGCCCGCGCACCTCGACCTGGTCGCCGTCGCGCGGCGAGAAATCGAGCAGGCTGGCCGCGCGCCGGAACATCGCGCAGCGCAACTGGCCGGCCTCGTCCTTCAGCGAGAAGTAGCAGTGGCCGCTGGCCGCGCGCGAGAAACCCGAGATCTCCCCCCGCACGCTGACCGGGTTGAAGCGCGCATCCAGCGCATCCGCGACCGCCCGGCACAAGGCGCCGACGGCCCAGACTCTCGCGCCGGACGAGGGCGGTTGCCCACGTTCATTCATGCTTTTTCCGGTGTCACGGGCCTGAGTCGTCCACAAGGCAGCCCGATGGGGGCTGTGGTGTTGCGGCGTCTGCACAACAGGCACGGKTTGCCGTGCAAGTCATTGATTTCAAAGAAAAAAGTACTGCTCAAAATTCAATCGATCTGTGGAAAGGCCCGACCCGTGCGGCTTTGGACAGGTTGCTCCGCGTGTTAATCACAAAGTTATCCACATATCCTGTGCGTCGGCGCCTGCCTCGAGAACTCCTCGTGAAGGCACGCCGCCTCGGGAGATAATCGCCGCGCATTTGCAGTCCATGGGCCGGAGGAATACTTGTTTTCCATCATAGTTGCTGCGGGTTGGCCGATCTGGCCGCTGCTCGCCTGTTCGGTGATCGGGATGGCGCTGGTCATCGAACGATTCACCAGTCTCAAGACGTCCAGGGTCCTGCCGCCCAAGCTTCTCGACGAAGCGATCACCGTCTCACGCACCTCGATCCCCGGTCCCGACCTCGTGACCAAGCTGGAACAGAATTCCGGGCTCGGCGAAGTGCTGGCCGCCGGCTTTCGCGCCCTCAACGTCAATCCGCTGGCGAGCGAAGACGATCTGCGGGTCTCGATGGAGTCCGCCGGCCGCGTGGTGGCGCACCGCCTCGAGCGCTATCTGCCCGCGCTCGCGACCATTGCCTCGGCAGCGCCGCTGCTCGGGCTGCTCGGCACCGTGATCGGCATGATCGAGATCTTCGGCTCGCAGTCCCCGGCCAACGGTGCCGTGGGCTCCGGCAATCCGGCGCAACTGGCGCACGGGATCTCGATCGCGCTCTACAACACGGCCTTCGGCCTCATCATCGCCATTCCGGCCTTGATCTTCTGGCGCTACTTCCGCAGCCGGGTCGACGAATACCTGCTGAACCTCGAACTGGCCGGCGAGCGCTTCGCCCGCCACCTGGACACGCTGCGCCGATGAGGATGCATTTCCGTCACGGCTCGCGCGACGAGCCCGAGATCAACCTGATCCCGTTCATCGACGTGCTGCTGGTCGTGCTGATCTTCCTGATGCTCTCGACCACCTACAGCAAGTTCACCGAGATGCAACTGCGCCTGCCGGTGGCCGACGTCGAAGCCCAGCGCGACTATCCGAAGGAGGTGATCGTCGCGGTGTCCGCCGATGGACGCTTCTCGATCAACAAGACCGTGCTGGCGGACCGCAGCGTCGAGACCGTGACGGYCGCGCTGGCCGCCGCCGCCGGCGGTGCCAGGGACAATGTCGTGATCATCAGCGCCGACGCCAGCGCCGCCCACCAATCGGTCATCACCGTGATGGAAGCAGCGCGCCGGGCCGGGCTGATGCAGATCACCTTCGCCACCCAATCGGCCGCGCAGGCGGGGCGCTAGTTGCAGGAGGCCTGGCTGCGGCGCGGCGCTCTGGCGCGCGGGTTGTGGCCGCTGTCGCTGCTCTACGGCGCGCTGGTCGCCCTCCGAAGAACCCTCTACCGGCTGGGCCTGCGGCGCGTCGAGCGCGCCGGCGTGCCGGTGATCGTCGTCGGCAACGTGATCGCCGGCGGCTCCGGCAAGACGCCGGTGGTGATGGCGATCGTCCGGCACCTGGAGGCGCGCGGCATCCGGGCCGGCGTGGTGTCGCGCGGCTACGGCCGGACCACGCAGGACTGCCGCGAGGTGCTGGACGACAGCGATCCGGCGGCGGTCGGCGACGAGCCTGCGCTGATCCGCCGTTCGACCGGGGTGCCGGTCTTCGTCGCCCGGCGCCGCATCGAAGCCGCCCGCGCCCTGCTCGAGCGCCACCCGGCGACCCAGGTGATCGTGAGCGACGACGGCCTGCAACACCTGGCGCTGGCGCGGGACATCGAGATCTGCGTCTTCGACGACCGCGGCGTCGGCAACGGCTGGCTGCTGCCGGCCGGCCCGCTGCGGGAGCCGTGGCCGCGCCGCTGCGACTTCGTCTTGCATACCGGCGAACGGCCGGCATTCGCCGGTTTCACGGCCCGGCGCACTTTGGCGGATCACGCGCTGCGGCGCGATGGCACGCGGGTGCCGCTGGCCTCCCTGGCCGGGCGCAGCCTGGTCGCGGTGGCGGCGATCGCCAAGCCCGAGGCCTTCTTCCAGATGCTGCGCGCGCGCGGCCTGGTGCCGGCGTCCTGCATTGCGCTGCCCGACCATGACGACTTCCGCCATTGGAGCCCGCCCGGCGACGCCGGCCAGGTCCTGCTGTGCACCGAGAAGGACGCCGTGAAGCTGTGGCGCAAGGCACCCGCCGCGCTGGCCGTGCCGCTGGTCTTCGAACCCGAGCCCGGCTTCTTCGCGGCGCTCGACGCAAAGCTATCATCGCGTGATGGACACCAAGCTGCTTGAACTGCTCGTCTGCCCCGTGACCAAGGGGCCGCTGACCTGGAACGCCGAGAAGCAAGAGCTCGCCTCGCGCAGCGCCCGCCTCGCCTACCCCGTGCGCGACGGCATCCCGGTACTGCTCGAAACCGAGGCGCGCACGCTGTCCGACGAAGAGCTGGGGCTTTGAGCGCCGACTTCACCGTCCTGATCCCAGCCCGGCTGGCATCGACGCGGCTGCCCGACAAGCCGCTGGCCGACATCGCCGGCCTGCCGATGGTGGTGCGCGTCGCCCAGCGGGCCGCGCGTTCGGGCGCCGACAGCGTGGTGGTCGCAGCCGACGATGCCCGTATCGTCGACGCCTGCCGTGCGCACGGCGTGCGGGCGCTCCTCACGCGCACCGATCACGCGAGCGGCACCGATCGCCTGGCCGAGGCCTGCACGCAGCTCGGCCTGGCCGACGACGCCATCATCGTCAATGTGCAGGGTGACGAGCCCCTGATCGAACCGGCCCTCATCGACGCCGTGGCCGAGGCGCTGGCGGCGCATCCCGGCGCCGCGATGAGCACCGCGGCACACGCCATCGACTCGCTCGAGGATTTCGTCAATCCGAACGTGGTCAAGACCGTGCTCGATGCCCAAGGGAACGCGCTCTATTTCAGCCGCGCGCCGATCCCGTGGTGGCGCGACGGCTTCGCCGGCACCGGGCCGACATCGCCACTGCCAAGCGCACCCGCGCCGCTGCGCCACATCGGCATCTATGGCTACCGCGCGGGCTTCGTGCGCGGCTTCCCGAGCCTGCCACCGGCGCCGATCGAGGCGATCGAAGCCCTGGAACAGCTGCGCGCCCTGTGGCATGGCCACCGGATCGCCGTGCATGTCAGCGCGCATGCGCCCGGCCCGGGCATCGACACGCCCGAGGATCTGGCACGAGTGCGCGCCCTGTTCGGCGCCTAGAAGCCTCCAGCCTGTGGTCCAGGGTCGGCCCCGGACCCCATGCTATCCTCGAAGCAACTCCGCCTTGCGCCGCTTCGTGGCCGCCGTGGCGCGACAGAAATCAAGAACCTTCGAGGACACCATGAGACTGATTTTGTTGGGCGCCCCCGGGGCAGGGAAAGGCACCCAGGCGGCCTTCATCTGCCAGAAGTACGGCATCCCCCAGATCTCGACCGGCGACATGCTGCGCGCCGCCGTCAAGGCCGGCACGCCGCTCGGGCTGCAGGCCCAGGCCGTCATGGCATCGGGCGCGCTGGTGAGCGACGACCTGATCATCAACCTGGTCAAGGAGCGCATCGCGCTGCCTGACTGCGCCCAGGGCTTTCTCTTCGACGGCTTCCCGCGCACCATTCCGCAGGCCGAGGCCATGCG
>NZ_JBFUCI010000464.1:0-4698 GCF_056405335.1 Variovorax sp. P1_H12_2 | reverse complement strand
CCTCACGGCCTGGATGGGGCTTCGCGCGCTGTACCCACTGAAGGCCGGCGAAACGGTCCTGGTCCAGGGGGCATCGGGCGGCGTCGGGTCGCTGATCTCGCGTTGGGCGAGATCGTTGGGGGCGACCGTGATCGGCACGGCGGGATCGGCGGACAAGCTCGAAGAGATCCAGGGCGCCGTCGACCATGCGCTGCGATCCGACGACCGTGAACTGGCGTTGAAGGTGAGGGCGCTGGCACCGAATGGCGTCGATGTCGTCTACGAGTTCGTCGGCCGCGCCACCTTCGAAGCGTCGATGGCCGCAGTCCGGGACGGCGGGGCGATCCTGACGATCRGTGCCGCCTCCGGCCAGCCGTCGATCGACCAGGCGCTGCTTGCCGCGCGCCGTATTCGCGTCGCGGGCGGCGGCATGCCGCAGTTCGTCAAGGGATCTGTCGTGGCCACTGCCACCGGGGAACTCTTCGATGCCTATCGCAAGGGCGTCTTCGGCAAGATCGAAGTCGCGCGCTATCCCATCGCGGAGGCGGCTCGCGCGCACGAAGATATTGCCGCTCGTCGCCGTGCGGGCCTGCCCATTCTGGTCCCATGAACTGCCGTGTTCATCGGCGCGATGACCCGGCGTGCCGAAGTGGCGCATTCCATCGAAGTGCACAGACCGTCAGTCCCGCACTGGCCACCTGAACAGGAGAAATAGCATGCAATCTGGAGCTTCGAATCAAGCGGATCGACTGTTCAATACCGCGGATGCGCTGACGCTGATGCGCATTCCGAACAAGTTTGATGTCACCGAGTGGCCGAGGCAGGTCGAGGCCTTTCTCCAGGCCACCGAGAAGCCGCTGCACAAGGCCATACTGAAGAACTACCTCCGACATCTCCTGCTGGAGGTTGCCGGCTACTGGGACCAGATCATCGTGCCGGAACTGACGGTCGACGAGCCCATGTACCGCGTCGGAGACCGAAGGGAAATGCGGGTTCTTTCGGGAAAGGCGGCGGTCGAAGGTTTCTACCGGGAGACGTTCGAGGCCCGGCAGAACGTCATGGGCGCCCGGACGATGAACATGGGGGTCGAGGACTATGGCGTCACCACGGAGGCCGTCTGGACGCATGTGGTGCCCGGTGTCTGTCTGAAGGATCACGACATCGAGGCCGACCCCGAAGCCCACTACCTCATGAACCACCATCTGTTCCAGATCTTCACGTACACCAACGATCCCCAGCCGAAACTGATCTCGGAACGCATCTACGACGACCCGGAGAGCTACAGCTACGAGAAGCTCGATCCCGTGGACGTCGTGACGCCGGAGATGGCCCGGGAACAGCTGGCACCCTTCCTCGCGCGAGCGACCCTGGACTAGAGAGGCCGTCCCATGGCTTGCGTCTTTGATGTTCGACGACCGTGCCGAACGAGAAAACCGCGGTCGTGCCATCCTGCATGGTCTCCCCGTCCAGCGTGGTGGTCAGTCGCAGTTTTGGCACTACCGCAACAGCAGGCCGATGCCAAAGGCGATGCCAGCCATCGCGAGCGTTGCCATCAGGCACGGAAGAACGAAGAGTGCGGCTCCGAAGTCCTCGTGATGCCGCTCAATGAATTTCCACAGCTTCATTTCGATCTCCTCAGTTAAGTTGGTGCCAGGATCAGTTCGCCTCGAATGGAAGCCAGTCCGCCCCACGGCAGGGGCGAACCGGATGTTCTAGACCTACTGAGCGGTCAACGTGCGGTGTGGCGCTTTCTTCCGGTTGTCGATGCTGAATGCACCCGCACCGAATGCCAGCACCTGGATCAGTCCACCGGCCATCGCGAGGTTCTTGAGGAAGTGGAACAGTTGGTTCTGATCGCCGAGCGCGTGATGGAAGACGAGCGCGGAGATGATCGAGAACGCGGCAAGCCCTGCCGCGACCACGCGGGTGCGCCAGCCCACCAGCAGCAGCACGCCGCCACCCAGTTCGATGACGATGGCGGCCAGGTAGCTGAGCACCGGCACGGGCAGCCCGACAGAGGCAATGTATCCCTGGGTCGCCTCGGGCGCCGCGATCTTGCCGAGGCTGCTGATGATGAAGATCGCGGCCAGGAGGATTCGCCCGGCGAAAGGCAGGACGGAGTTCTTGCTGTCAGAAGTAGTGTTCATGATGGATTCCTTGAGGTTGGTGAAAAGAACGGTGGTTGAAGAAGCTGGAGGTCAGGCAAGGGCAATCAACGAATGCGTCCGTCGGCGCGAAGCTGCCGCCCGATTCGAGCGATCTCCGCCTCTCCCCGTTGAAGCGCCGCGGGCGAGGTGTGAACCGAGTAGTAGCCCAGCACCAGATCGTGCGGATGCTTCACGGCCGATCCGACGATGAAGTCGGTGTCGCCTTGGGCGGTGAACTCGATCGCGCTTTCGGACTCCTCGAACACCGCGAGCTCGCCCTCGAGTCGCTCGCCGGCCACAAGGAGCTCTCCGCGATGCACATGGGTCCAGGCGACGTCGTGCCCCGTGGGCGGCTGATAGTGCCAGCGCTCGCCCGAGGCCAGATGGACGTGGAGCAGGTTCATTCCGTCCGGCGCGGCCACGCGGCTGCTCGCGCCCGCATGTCGTCCCAGCACGAGCCTGGCGGGGCCTTGCTGCGGAACGGCCTCGGAGGGCAGGTATTGACTTTGCGCCACGCCGTTTTCCAGGCTTCGCGGCAGCGCCACCCAGACCTGATAGCCCTGGAAACGTTCGAGCCCGGCCGGACTGGCGTCGTGCCAGACGCCGTTGCCTGCCCGCATCCATTCGACGCTGCCCGCGGCCAGGACGCCTGAGGCCCCGGTCGTGTCTTCGTAGCGCAAGTCGCCGGAGAGCAGGACCGTGATCGTCGCGATCCCCGAATGCGGATGCATCGGAAACAGCGCATGGCCGGTGGGCTTGAAATCGAAGTAGTCCAGGAAGACGAACGGTTTGATCAGTTCGCCGATGTCCGAAGGACTGACGATTCGGGTGATGGGTCCATGCGCGCGGCCTCTTGTGCGCGCGACGATGCGGCGTGTCTGCGCAGGCGAGGCATGCACGGGTTCGCTGACTGCTTGTTCCATGAGATTTCCTTCCAGTGATGACATGGCCTGAAGGTTAGGAGCTGGACATCTCACTGGGAAGCCTATATCTTTCGATGCAACCCATCGACAGGAGCGATAGATGCTGGACGGCGTATCCATGGACCAACTGCGAACCTTCATCGCGGCGGCGGACGAAGGCAGCTTCTCGGCCGCAGGCCGCAGGCTGCGTCGGGCACAGTCGGTCGTCAGCCAGACTCTGGCCAATCTCGAGGCGCAGATCGACGTGCAGCTGTTCGATCGCTCGGCGCGCTATCCGCAACTCACCGAGCAAGGCACGGCGCTCCTTGCGGAGGCCCGTCTCGTCGTCAACAGCATGAACGGCTTCAAGGCGAAGGCGCGGACCATTGCCGAAGGGCTGGAGCCCGAGCTATCGGTCGTGGTGGACGTGATGTATCCGATGGAGTCCCTGACCGTGGCCGTCGGCCTCTTCCGCGCGGCATTTCCCCACACGCCGCTGCGCCTCTATGTGGAGGCGCTGGGCGCCGTCATCCAACCCGTGATGGAGGGCACTTGCCGGCTTGGCATCTTTGGATCGATGCCCCTTGTGCCGGATGCCGTGGAGTCCGAGAAGCTGCTCGACGTGCCGATGGTCACGGTGACGGGGAACGCCCACCCCCTGGCGCGCCGCAAGGGACTCATCCGGCTGCGCGAACTGGAGGAACACGTGCAGCTGGTCCTGACGGACCGGACGACCCTGACCGACGGCAAGACCTACGGCGTGTTCTCCCCCTTGACCTGGCGCCTGGCGGATCTTGGCGCGAAGYATGCGTTCCTGCGCGCAGGTTTCGGCTGGGGGCACATGCCGGCTGCGATGGTCCGAAGCGACCTCAATGCCGGTGCCCTGGTGCAGATCCAGATCGAGAACTTCCAGCCGCGACTGCCTCCCATCTCGATGTTCGCCGCCTACCGCAAGGATTCGCCGCCGGGGCCGGCCGGCCGCTGGTTCCTCGACCAGCTCAAGCAGACCGATTCGCCATCTCGAGCTTGAAAGCTCGGGGGATGGATGCCGTCGGCGTGAAGCCGGGCTTGCGTCATGCGGCCGCGTCGCGGCCTCAGGGTTCCAGCTCGGGAAGACTGACGGCGCTCAGCTTGTCTGTCCTGTCCTTCCAGGCGTCGGCATCCGGAAGCGGCGCGTGTCTTTTCACGATCGACGGCCACAGCGTCGCCAGCTTCGCGTTCAAGTCCGTGAAGTGCTGCATGGCGGGAGGAACATCCTCCTGCGCGTAGATGGCGTTGACCGGGCACTCGGGGATGCAAACGGCGCAGTCGATGCATTCGTCGGGATCGATGATCAGGAAATCCGGTCCTTCCCGAAAGCAGTCGACCGGACAGACGTCCACGCAGTCGGTGTACTTGCAGCGGACACAGCTGTCCGTGACGACATGGGTCATGGTCTTGCCCTACTTCTCGGCGAAGGCGCGTTCGACCACGAAGTCGCCCGGCGTCGACGTGTTGCCTTCCTTGAAGCCGCGCGCCTCGAGGATGTGCTTGAGGTCGACCAGCAGGCCCGGGCTGCCGCACAGCATCACGCGGTCTTCGGCGGCATTGAGCGGCGGCAGGCCGAGGTCGTCGGTGAGCTTGTTGCTCTCGATCAGCTCGGTGATGCGCCCCATGTYGCGGAACTCCTC
>NZ_JBFUCI010000463.1:0-5874 GCF_056405335.1 Variovorax sp. P1_H12_2 | reverse complement strand
CTGCTGGCCCAGACCGAAGCGCTGCGCGAAGAAGCCTTCGACGGCATCTTCCATCTGGCCTCGGCCGTGTCGGGCGAATGCGAGCTCGACTTCGACCTCGGCCTGCGATCGAACCTCGACAGCACGCGGGCGTTGCTCGATGCACTGCGGGCCCATGTGAACGGCGGCGGCAAGGTCGCGCGGCTGGTGTTCTCGAGTTCGGTCGCGGTCTTCGGACCCGACCCCGCCGTGCCGCTGGCCGCGCTTGTGGCCGACGACACGCTGCCGGCGCCGCAGACGTCCTACGGCACGCAGAAGCTRATCTGCGAGCACCTGGTCGCCGACTACACGCGCAAGGGCTACGTCGACGGCCGCGCGGCCCGGCTCATGACCGTCACCGTGCGTCCCGGCCGGCCCAACGGCGCCGCGTCGTCCTTCTTCAGCGGAATCATCCGCGAACCGCTGGCCGGCGTCGAATCGATCTGCCCGGTCTCACCCGAGGTGTCGCACCCGGTGTCGTCGCCGTCGCGCACCGTCGACGGCCTGATCGCGGTCTACGAGGCCACGCGCGAGGCCTTCTGCGGCCGCACCGCGCTCAACCTGCCGGGCCTCAACGTCCGCGTGGCCGACATGCTCGACGCGCTCGAAGAGGTGGCCGGCCCGAAGGTGCGCGCCCTGGTGCGCTTCGAACGCGACGAGCGCATCGCCGGCATCGTCGCCAACTGGCCCAGCGGTGCCTCGGCGGCACGGGCCGCACGGCTCGGCCTGCTGCCGCACGAGAATTTCGCCGATATCGTCCGGCAATACATCGACGATTGCGCAGCACTGCCCAACGCAGACCAGACCTTGAAGGGAATGACCTGATGAAACCAGCCGCCAAGAAGAAATCCCGGACCGCAGCCAAGCCGGCTCTCACGCTGCGCTCGCAGGCCTGGTTCGACAACCCGGCCAACGCCGACATGACCGCGCTCTACCTCGAGCGCACCATGAACTTCGGCCTCGGCTTCGACGAGCTGCAGTCGGGCCGGCCGATCATCGGCATCGCGCAGACCGGCTCGGACATCGCGCCGTGCAACCGCCATCACCTGGTGCTCGCCGAGCGGGTGCGCGAGGGCATCCGCGACGCCGGCGGCATCGCCTTCGAGTTCCCGATCCACCCGATCCAGGAGACCTGCAAGCACTCGGGGCCGATGCTCAACGGCTGGCACAAGGGCGAACGCACGGGCTCGGGAACGATCGTCTGGCGCGCGCGCGAGATGATGGCCGCAGGCGAGATCGGCTACCAGGAATTCCTGAAGCTGGTCGCCTCCTCGGCGCCGTCGACCGGCCACTGCAACACGATGGGCACGGCCTCCACGATGAACTCGCTGGCCGAGGCGCTGGGCATGACGCTGCCGGGCAGCGCCGCGATTCCGGCGCCCTACCGCGACCGCCAGGAAATGGCCTACCTCACGGGCAAGCGCATCGTCGAGATGGTGCGCGAGAACCTGAAGCCCTCCGACATCCTCACGCGCGAAGCCTTCGAGAACGCGATCGTGGTCAACTCCGCGCTCGGCGGTTCGACCAACTCACCGGTGCACCTGATCGCGATCGCGCGCCACATCGGCGTCGAACTCACACCCGACGACTGGGAAAAGCACGGCTACAAGATTCCGCTGATCGTCAACCTGCAGCCGGCCGGCGAGTACCTTGGCGAGGACTACTACCGCGCCGGCGGCGTGCCCGCGGTGGTCGCCGAGCTGATCGCCAAGGGCAAGATCAAGCCGGCCCTCACGGCCAACGGCAAGACGCTGATCGAGAACTGCGAAGGCCAGTTCACGAGCGACCGCAAGGTGATCTGGCCCTACGCCAAGCCGATGAAGAAGAACGCCGGCTTCCTGAACCTCAAGGGCAACCTGTTCGACTCCGCGATCATGAAGACCAGCGTGATCACGCCCGAATTCCACACCCGCTACCTCGAGGACCCGAAGGACCCGATGGCCTTCGAGGGCACCGCCGTGGTCTTCGACGGCCCCGAGGACTACCACCACCGGATCGACGATCCGAAGACGAAGATCGGCCCGCACAGCGTGCTGTTCATGCGCGGCGTCGGCCCGGTCGGCTATCCCGGCGCGGCCGAAGTGGTCAACATGCGCGCGCCTTCGTACCTGCTCAAGAGGGGCATCACCGCCCTGCCCTGCGTCGGCGACGGCCGCCAGTCCGGCACCTCGGGCTCGCCCTCGATCCTCAACGCCTCGCCCGAGGCCGCGACCGGCGGCGGGCTGGCGCTGGTGAAGACCGGCGACCGCGTGCGCATCGACCTCAAGAAGCGCACCGCGAACATGCTGGTGTCCGACGAGGAGCTCGACAAGCGACGCGCCGCGCTGGCCGCCGCCGGCGGCTACAAGTTCCCGGCGAGCCAGACGCCGTGGCAGGAGATTCAGCGCGGCATCGTCGACGAGCTCTCGGAAGGCATGGTGCTCAAGCCGGCCGTGAAATACCAGAAGATCCACGCGACCTTCGGCATCCCCAGAGATAACCATTGACCACCCCCAGGTTGGCTCACTTCGTGTAGCCGCCCACCCCCTTCGAGGGGGCAATACCAGCGGCCCGGCAAAGCCGGTTCCGCGGTATTCCTGGAATGGAAACGCGGGCCGCGTCGACTACTTCGAGGAGGGGCCGGGGGGGAAGCCGGCGAACATCTTGTCGAGCGCGGTCTGCAGCAAGGCGTTCATCTTCGCGGGATCATCGTGCAGCGTGCCGCTCGCGGTGCCGCGCCAGGCCGAGCGCTTGGTCTGCGCGTTGACCATGTCGACCACCAGCGTGCCGACCTCGAAGGTCTCGGCCGGCATCGGGCTGTTCGGCGTCGGCGGACCGAATCCGCCCCAACCGACATAGCCGACCCGCGCGTAATAGCTGTTGAGGCTTTCCTTCTCCGACGACGAGACATGGGCCGACACATGGATGTCGCCGTCGGGCGCCGGCTTCCAGCCCTGCGCCTGCAGCCGGGAATCGATGCCGTCGACGATGCGCTGCTGCATCAGCGGCGTGCCGCCGTCGGGCCGCGCCACCCAGCTGTAGGTGCGCACGCGCGAAAAGTTGGCGCCCGGGTCGACATCGATCTTGACCGTGGGGCCGCCGACGCTCGCGCAGGCCGAGAGCAGCAGCGCGACAGCCAGTGCAGCGAAACGTCCGATCATGTTGACTCCAATGCGTGTGTGAGGGGATGCGAAACCGATTCGAGTTTAACGGGCCCCCATGCTCGTCACGGCTCAGGCCCGACTGAACAGCAGCACCGAATTCGTGCCGCCGAAAGCAAAGGAGTTGCTGATGGCGGCTTGCAGTTCCGGCGCGGCCGAGTGGCCAGGCGCCACCAGGTTCAGGCTGCAGGCGGGATCGATCGCCTCGCAATGCATGCTCGGCGGCAGCTCTCGCCGATGGAGGGCCAGCACTGTCACCACGGCTTCCAGCGCGCCCGCGGCGCCGAGCAGATGGCCGTGCAGCGCCTTGGTCGCGCTGACGCGCAGGCGATCGAGGTCCCTACCCCAGACCTCGGCCAGCGCGTCGCGCTCGACCGCGTCGCCGATGCGTGTGGCCGTGCCGTGGGCATTGCAGTAGCCGATGTCGCGGGGCTGCATTCCGGCCTGCCGCAGCGCCTGGCGCAGTGCGCGCGCCTGGCCGGCGGCATCGGGCTTGGTCAGATGCGTGGCGTCGCAGCTGAGGCCCCAGCCGGCCAGCTCGGCATAGGCCCGCGCGCCGCGCCGGCGGGCGCGCTCGGCCGATTCGAGCACCAGGAATGCGGCGCCCTCGCCAAGCGCGAAGCCGCTGCGGTCGCTCGCGAAGGGCCGGATCGCGGTCGCCTCTTCGCCGGGCCTGACACTGGCGAGCGTGTGCATCGCCTGCCAGGCGAGCACCACGCCCGGCACGACGAGCGCCTCGCTGCCGCCGGCGATCGCCAGGTCGACGTCGCCGCGCTGCACCGCCTTGGCGGCCTCGGCGATGGCCACCGACGAGGAGGCGCAAGCCACCGAATAGGTCAACACCGGCCCCTGGACGCGCTGGCGCATCGCCACGTGCGAGGCCGGTGCGCTCGGCATGAAAGCCGGGATGGTCAGCGGCGGCACGCGTGCGCCGCCGCGGTAGGCGGCTTCGAGCGCCGCGGCGCCGCCCATGCCGCAGCCGGCGAAGACACCGATGCGTTCGGGATCCAGGTCACCGAGCGCCTCGGCGTCGCGCATCGCCAGGTCGGCGGCGGCCACCGCGAGCTGGCTCACGCGGTCCACGCCGGCGAGCTGCAGCTTGGTGAACCAGCGGGATTCATCGAAAGCCACCCGGGCCGCGACCGCGGGCTTGGGCAGTTCGGGAAAGACCGGCTCCAGCGCCGAGTCGCCCCGCAGCAGCGCCGCGAACAAGCGGCCGTGGTCATCGCCGTGGGGTGCCACGACGCCCAGGCCTGTGACGGCAACCGGGCTCACGTGGTCTGGGTTGCCCTGGCCTTGTCGACCACGGCCGCGAGGGCGGCCAGCGTGTCGATGTTCGGGTCGTCGTCGGGCATCGTGATCGAGAAGCGGTCTTCGATCGCGAACACGAACTCGGCCAGGGCCAGCGAATCGAAGCCTTTCTCGCGCATCGAAGCATGCGGGTCGAGTGCCGACGCTTCAATGCCGTACTTCTCGTGAATCAGATCCTGCAATTCCTTCAGCGAACTCATCGTACGGTGTCCGTCGTCATTTCCGGCCGTCGGCGCTGCCTGCGAACGGCAATGTTGTTGTGGATGTCGGCCCGCGAGAATCAGATCTTCCTGTCACGGCCGCCGAACCGGCCCGCGGGCAGTGACGGCTCATGATATCCGCTCCAGCCGGGCGAAAATCGCGCCGGCACGAGGCCGCCAGCGCAGCGAAGGCAGCGCGAACACGACGCCGAGCAGCGCGCCGGCCACCACGTCGAGCACCACGTGCTGCTTGATCGCCAGCGTCGACCAGACGATGGCCGCGAACCACAGTGCATTGATCACGCGCAGCGCCATCGGCGCGCCTGCCTGGCGCAGGATGTGCTCGATCCAGAGGGCCGTGAAGATCGCGATCGCCACGTGCATCGACGGACAGGCGTTGCCCGCGGCGTCGACGCCCTGCAGGATCGCGAAGCCGGGGAAGTCCGTCGGCGGCAGCGTCATCGGCGGGATCTGCGTCGGCCAGAAATAGAAGAACCCGAGCCCGGTCAGGCACAGCCCGCCGACCCATAGCCCGTACACCACCAGTTCCTTGAACGTGAGCTGGAGTCCGGGTGCGACCCCCACGTACAGCCAGAGCGAGAAATAGGCGACGAGCGCCTGCGGCTGGAACGGGATCAGACGGTCGATCGCGGTCAACGGCATCGCCGCGACCGGACTCGCCGGTTGGCGCAGCAGATGGAAGTAGCCGATGAAAAAGAGCCAGGTGAACGCAGTGGTGCCGATCACCTTGAGGACGAAATGCCTGCGGATCCGAAGCCAGATCTCGACCTGCCAGCTCTCGAAGGGGCGGGGCGCCGGGCGCAGGTCGTTGGGTGGATTCATGAGGCTCGGCGTTGTCGCCGATTCTCTCACCAGCTTCGACGGGGAGCCTGTGGGCCAACCGCTACAGGATCAGCAGGGCCCTGAAGTCGTTGACGTTGGTGTGGGTCGGCCCGGTGACCAGCAGATCGCCGATGGCGTCGAAGTAGCCGTAGGCGTCGTTGCGGTCGAGGTGGCTTGCGAGCTTGGCGCCGGCCGCCTCGGCACGGCGCAGCGTGTCGGGCGTGACGAGGGCGCCGGCATTGTCCTCGACGCCGTCGATGCCGTCGGTGTCGGCGGCCAGCGCCCAGACGCCTTCGCAGCCGGCCAGCGCACCCGCGAGCCCCATGCAGAACTCGCCCGCGCGGCCGCCGCGGCCCTTGGCC
>NZ_JBFUCI010000462.1:0-4727 GCF_056405335.1 Variovorax sp. P1_H12_2 | reverse complement strand
CAGCAGGCCGGCCAGGCAGGCGAAGATGTAGAGCAGCGGCATCATCAACAGCAGCGAAGCGACGCGCGGCAGCACCAGGAAGTCGATCGCGGTCAGGCCCAGCACCTCGAGCGCATCGACCTCCTCGTTGGCCTGCATCGTCGCGATCTCGGCGGCGAATGCGGCGCCGGTGCGCCCGGCGATGACCACGGCCGTGATGATGGCCGCCATCTCGCGCGCGACCGCGATGCCCACCAGGTCGGCGACGAAGATGCCGGCGCCGAACTTGGCGAGCTGGACCGCGCCCACGAACGCCAGGATGGCGCCCACCAGCAGATTCACGACCAGGACGATCGGCACCGCCCTTGCGCTGCAGTCGGCCAGGACGCGCCCGAGGTCCTCGCGGCGGAAGGTCCAGCGGCCGCGCAGCGCGGCAGCGGCCGACAGCAGCACCTCGCCGAGGAAGTGCAAGGGCCGCTCGAGCGGGCCGACGGCCGATCGCGCGAGGGCGCCGAGGCTTTGGCGTTGGGGGAGGGGAGAGGTCATTCGACGGACAACGATTGTCCGTCGATGGTAGCGAATGGCTCGGGCCGTGCCGCTCAGACCGTGCCGGCTACCACTCGCCGACTTCGCGCAGGCGCTGATCGGGCTCCAGCCGATCGAAGCGCTCCCGGGCCCGCAACGCCTGGCGCCGATCGGTCCCGACCAGCTTGCCCAGCTTGCGCGAGAGCGCTTCGGCGATGGAACGCCGCGCCGTGGGCTGTGGCGTGCGGCCGGCGCGGATCGGGCGGTTGCGGCTGTTCATGGTCGTTTCCTCGGGGTGTGCCTTGATCATCCTGAATAACGGCGTCATGTCGATGACGGAACTCCCCCGCGAGACAACTGCGGCGGCCGGATCGTGCATATCGCACATCGGGCGTCGCTGCTTTCGAACATCGCCGGCCGAGGCGAACCCTGGGGCTTACCACTAGAGACTGAAGCTGCCGCATCTCCTTATAGTCTGCCGATCGTTTGGTTAACGATCGTTAGGACAAAATGGGTGCATTCGATTCCGTCTCGCTGGCGCAGCTGATCCAGCTCGGCCTGCAGGGCATTTCCACCGGCGCGATCTACAGCCTGGTCGCGCTCGGCCTGGTGCTCGGCTACAAGGCCACCGAGGTGCTCAACTTCGCACATGGCGACGTGCTGATGCTGTCGTCCTTTGCGGCCTGGTACTTCATCGTCGAGGCCGGCCTGTCGTTCTGGCTCGCGCTGCCGCTGGTGGTGCTGCTGGCCGCGGCGCTGTGCTGGATGCTCGAAGCCCGGGTGATGCGCGCCATCGTCGGCCAGCCGCAGTTCGCGGGTGTCATGCTGACCATCGGCATCGGCTTCATGATCCGAGGCGGCACCAGCATGGTGTTCGGTCCCGATTCGCGCAGCTACCCGACGCCCTGGACCGAACGCACGACCCCGATCGCCGGCGCCGTGGTGGCCGACCTCAACCTGGTGATCATCGCGGCCGCGCTCGGCGTGACGGCGCTGCTCTTCGTCTTCCTGCAGCGCACCGCACTGGGCGTCGCGATCCAGGCTTCGTCGCAGAACCAGCTGGCCTCCTACCTGTGCGGCGTGCGGGTCAAGCGCCTCAACTCGCTGGTGTGGTCGATCTCGGGCGCCATCGCGGCGCTCTGCGGCGTCCTGCTGGCGCCGATCTCGCTGGTCGACCTGGGCCTGTGGTTCGTGATGCTCAAGGCACTGGCGGCGCTGGTGMTCGGCGGCTTCGGCAGCGTGCCCGGCGCCATCCTCGGCGGCCTGCTGATCGGGCTGATCGAGCAGTTCTCGGGCGTCTACCTGCCCGACGGCTTCAAGGATGTCATGCCCTACCTGGTGCTGATCGCGGTGCTGGTGTTCTTCCCGCGGGGGTTGATCGGCGAAGCGCACGGGAGGCGCGTATGAGCAGGGACAATTGCCAGACCCGCTACGCCGAGGGCCGCGCGCTGCTGCGCACGCGCGAGCAGCGCCTGCTGTACGGTGCGCTCGCCGCCGCGCTGGTGGCCGCGCCCTTCGCGATGCCGACCTTCTATGTCGGCGAGGCCTCGTTCATCTTCATCATGTGCATCGCCAGCCTGGGGCTCATGACACTGACCGGCTTCACCGGACAGGTGTCGCTCGGGCAGGCGGCCTTCCTGAGCATCGGCGCTTACACGCATGCGCAGCTGCTGACGCTGGGCCTGCCGCTGCCCTTGTCGCTGCTGGCCGCCGGCACCGCGGCCGGGCTGGCGGGCTTGCTGGTGGGCCTGCCGGCGATCCGCGTCTCGGGCCTGCACCTGGCGGTGGTGACGCTGGCCTTCGCGATCGTCACCGAGCATGTCGTGGGCCGCTGGAGATCCGTCACCGGCGGCCACAGCGGCCTCGCGGTGCCCGACCCGGTGCTGTTCGGCCTGAGCCTGGGGGCGCCGCGGCCGTTCTACTACCTGTGCCTGGCGGTGCTCGCGCTGGTGCTGTGGCTGCTGCTCAACCTGATGCGCTCGGCCACTGGCCGTGCCTTCGTCGGCGTGCGCGACTCCGAGGCCGCGGCGCAGGGCCTGGGCATCCACGTGGCGCGCACCAAGGTGCTGGCCTTCGTGATCTCGGCCAGCGTGTCGGGCGTGGCCGGCGCGCTGCTGGCGCACCAGACGCAGTTCATCACGCCCGAGGGCTTCGGTCTCGCGCTCTCGCTGCAGCTGGTGCTGATGGTCTTCATCGGCGGCATGGGAAGCCTGCGCGGCGCCATCTTCGGGGCGCTGCTGATCGGCATGCTGCCGTCGCTGATCTCGCTCATGAAGCCGCTGCTGCCGGCGCGCATCGGCAGCCAGTTCGGGCTCGAGCTGTTCGTCTACGGCGCGGTGCTGGTGTTCTTCGTGCTGCTCGAGCCGCGCGGCCTCAACGGCCGCTGGCTGCGCATTCGCGGCGCGCTGGCCGAGTTCCCGCTGCGCCAGCGCGCCGGCTTCAAGCGCCAGAAGGCCTACATGCGATCGGAGCGTGCCTGATGGCCTTCTTCGAAGTCGATCGGCTCAGCCTGTCCTTCGGCGGCGTGCGCGCGGTGCGCGACGTCAGCTTCGAGGTCGCCGAGGGCGAGGTGTTCGCGATCATCGGGCCCAACGGCGCCGGCAAGACCTCGGTCTTCAACCTGATCACGCGGGTGTTCGATGCCAGCGGCGGCGCGGTGCGGCTGCGGGGCCGCGACATCACCCGGGTGGCGCGGCACGACGTGGTGCGCCACGGCATCGCGCGCACCTTCCAGAACATCGAGCTGTTCGAGGGCGCCACCGTGCTCGACAACCTGATGCTGGGCCGCCATTCGGCGCCGCACGGCAGCCTGTTCGCGCAGCTGCTCGACCTGCCGGTGGTGCGGCGCGCCGAGAACGCCACGCGCGAGGTGGTCGAGGACGTGATCGCGCTGCTCGAACTCGCGCCATACCGCATGAGCCTGGTCGCCGGGCTGCCCTACGGCATCCGCAAGGTCGTCGAGCTCGGCCGCGCGCTGGCGGCCGGGCCGAAGCTGCTGCTGCTCGACGAGCCGGCCTCCGGCCTCAACCCCGAGGAGACCCACGAGCTCGCGCACTGGATTCGCGACATCCGCGACGCGCTCGGCATCACCGTGGTCATGGTCGAGCACGACATGTCGCTGGTCTCGGCGGTGGCCGACCGCGTGCTGGTGATGGAGCAAGGCCAGCGGCTCGCGCTCGGCACGCCGGCCGAAGTGCAGTCCGATCCGCGAGTCATCGCTGCCTACCTGGGAGCATAGGATGAAACACCCCCGAAGCGCCTGCGGCGCCGCCCCCTCGAGGGGGCGATACCAGCGGCCCGGCAAAGCCGGTTCCGCGGTATCCCTGGCTTTTGGCTGCGCCGGTTTCATGCGCCGCGGGTCATGCGGTCACGTGGTGGAGCACTCGACATGACTGCACTGCTGAGCGTACGCAACATCGAGACCTGGTACGGGCCGGTCAACGCCCTCCGCGGCATCAGCCTCGAGGTCGAGGCCGGCCGCATCGTCTGCGTGCTGGGCGCCAACGGCGCCGGCAAGACCACGCTGCTGAACACCATCGCCGGCGTGATCGACCCGGCCAAGGGCAGCATCGAGTTCGAGGGCCAGCGCATCGACGGCCGCGATGCCGACGAGGTGGCGCGCGCCGGCGTCGTGCTGGTGCCCGAGGGCCGGCAGGTGTTCACTTTCCTGAGCGTGATCGAGAACCTGCGCATGGGCGCTTTCGCACGCCGCCGTGACCCGCAAGTGGCACGCGACATCGAGCGCGTGTTCGAGTGGTTCCCGCGGCTGAGGGAACGCAGCGCCCAGGCCGCCGGCCTGCTCTCGGGGGGCGAGCAGCAGATGGTGGCGATCGGCCGTGCCTTCATGGGCCGGCCGCGCCTGCTGCTGCTCGATGAGCCTTCGCTGGGGCTGTCGCCGCTGTTCACCAAGGAGATCTTCGCGATCGTGCAGCGCATTCGCAGCGAGACGAACACCGCGGTGCTGGTGGTGGAGCAGAACGCCGCCATCGCACTGGCCACCGCCGACGACGGCTACATCGTCGAGCTTGGCCGCATCGTGGCGGCCGACAGCTGCGCCAGGCTGCGCGAGCGCGACGACGTGCGCGATTTCTATCTCGGCGGCGCTGCCGCCCATGCGGTGGCCGGTGCCGAGCCGGGCCTGCGGCCACAGCGCCGGCGTGACAGCTGGCGCTAGCCGCCGGTCCTGTCTTTCATCCCACCCTCACTTCAGGAGACATCCATGA
>NZ_JBFUCI010000461.1:0-4759 GCF_056405335.1 Variovorax sp. P1_H12_2 | reverse complement strand
GCCATGGGGTCCAGCCAGTCGGCCGGGCGCGCCATGACCGGCATCCTGGCGCCGCCGCGCCAACTGGCCGAGTTCTTCGGTCTCTGGACCTTCGCCACCCGGCTCGCGAGCATCGTGGGGCCGCTGAGCTACGGCGCGATCACCTGGGCGACCGGCGGCAACCAGCGGATCGCAATCCTCTCGACGGCGGTGCTTTTCATCGGGGGGCTGCTGCTTCTGCTGCCGATCGACATGCGGCGCGGGCGGGAAGCGGCGCTGCGGGCCTGAGCTTCGCGTGCGCCTGAGGCCAGGCCGGCGCCGGACCGCCAGGGCGGCGAAGTCCGCGCTTCGCACGGACGGGCGGCCTGCAGCGTCCCTCTCGGGGGGCAGCGACCACACGCAGTGAGGGAGCGTGGGGGCTCAATCCATCGGCGCGGCGCCCTTGGCCAGGCGGTAGCGCGTGCCGTCGTAGCGCAGCACGCGTGACTTGAAGGTCTGCCGCTGCGCCTGCGTGACGCATTCGTCTCCCAGCGGGCTCGAGCGGCTTTCGGAGCGGGCCTGGTGCAGGAGCAGGTCGGCATAGCCGCCGGTGCTGCTACGGGCCACGGAGAGGCTGCCGCGCACGGTCTCGAAGCTGCCGGTGCAACTGGTGTCCCATTCGCCTTGCTCGAGCACGAGTTCAAGCCCGTCGAGCACTTTCGCGAGCTTCGGCCCCTGGGGCACATAGAGCGACAGGCTCTCGTTCGAATAGGGATTGGCGCGCGAGGAGCCCTGGCGCAGGATGCGCAGCCCGAAGGCGCGCGCGTCGGGCGCCAGCGCATAGCGCGTGCCGTCGACTCGGATCTCGCCGATGCGCACCGCGTCCTCGGTCAGCACGTCTTCCTCGAACAGCCGGCTCACGACCTTGGCGCGCTCGGTGTTGCCGTTGTCGGCCTGCTGGACCACGAGCACGTCGAGATCGAACTGGCGGGGGCCGGGCTCTGTCGACGGGCGCGGCAGAGGCAGCACGACGATGAAGCGGCCCGGGACGCCGCGCCACGGTTCGCAAACGGCGCGTTCGTGGTCGAGCGTGCGCTTCGGATGCAGCTTGGCATGCATGCGCTCCGCCAGGCCGGTGTCGCAGGCTGCCTGGGAGGCGATGCCGAAGCTGCCCAGCAGCCCGCCAAGAAGCAGCGCGCGGCGCAGGCGGCGCATCAGGCGGGCGCCGCGAGCCAGCGGGCGGCCGCGGCGTTCAGCGATTCGGGGGCGCCGCTGCTCAGCAGGCACAGGTCGCCGATGCCTTCGGTGCGCTGCGTGCCGGCCTGGGCAAGCAAGCGCAGCGTCTGCTGCGCCACTGGGGCGCCGGTATCGATGAAGCGGACCGCTTCCCCGGTGTGGCGGCGCAATTCGTCGGCGATGAAGGGGTAGTGGGTGCAGCCCAGTACCAGCGTGTCGAGCTGGCCGTCGCCGCGGCCGAAGCGCCCTGCGGCGGCCGAATACTGTTCGCACAGCGCCGAGATCCGCGCCGCGTCGGAGCGCTCGATGGCGCCGGCCAGGCCGTCGCAGGCCACGATGCTGAAGGTGGCCTGTCCGGCCAGCGAGGCGAGCAGCGTCTGGAACTTGCGGCTCTCGACGGTCACGCGGGTCGCCAGCACCGCGATGTGCCCGGTTCGGCTCAGCGCCACCGCGGGCTTGAGTGCGGGCTCGACGCCGACCACGGGCAGCGCCGGGTGGTCGGCGCGCAGCCGGTGGATCGCGGCCGCGGTGGCGGTGTTGCAGGCCACCACCAGCGCCTTGATCCGGTGCGCATCGAGCAGGTGGCGCGCCACGGTGGCACTGCGTTCGGCAACGAAGGCGTCGCCGCGCTCGCCGTAAGGCGCATGGGCGGTGTCGGCGAAGTAGACGAAGCGCTCGCGCGGCAAGGCCTCGCGCAGCGCGTTGAGGACGCTCAGGCCCCCGACGCCGCTGTCGAACACGCCGATCGGATCGTCGGCATGCACGGGCCCGTCGACGCGCGCCAGGCTCAAACCGGTTCCAGCGTGATGGTCTTGAACTCGCCGCTGGCGATGCGCTTCTGCCATTCGGCCGGGCCCGTGATGTGGGCGCTGGTGCCGCCGGCATCGACTGCCACCGTGACCGGCATGTCGACCACGTCGAACTCGTAGATGGCTTCCATGCCGAGGTCCGCGAAGCCGACCACACGGGCCGTCTTGATGGCCTTGCTCACCAGGTAGGCGGCGCCGCCGACCGCCATCAGGTAGGCGCTCTGGTGCTTCTTGATGGCCTCGATCGCGACCGGGCCGCGCTCGGCCTTGCCGATCATCGCGATCAGGCCGGTCTGGGCCAGCATCATCTCGGTGAAGCCGTCCATGCGGGTGGCGGTGGTCGGGCCGGCGGGGCCGACGGCCTCGTTGCCGACCGGGTCGACCGGGCCGACGTAATAGATGACGCGGTTGGTGAAGTCCACCGGCAGCTTCTCGCCCGTGGCCAGCATGTCGGAGATGCGCTTGTGGGCGGCATCGCGGCCGGTCAGCATCTTGCCGTTGAGCAGCAGCGTGTCGCCGGGCTTCCAGCTGGCGACTTCGGCCGGCGTGAGCTGGTCGAGGTCGACCCGCTTGCTCTTGTTGTAGTCGGGCTGCCAGTCGATCTTCGGCCAGAGGTCGAGCGAGGGCGCCTCGAGGTAGACCGGGCCCGAGCCGTCGAGCACGAAGTGCGCGTGGCGGGTCGCGGCGCAGTTCGGGATCATCGCCACCGGCTTGCTGGCCGCGTGCGTGGGGTACATCTGGATCTTGACGTCGAGCACGGTGGAGAGGCCGCCCAGGCCTTGCGCGCCGATGCCCAGCGCGTTGACCTTCTCGTACAGCTCGATGCGCAGCGCCTCGACCTTGGTCAGCTCGGCGCCCGAGGCCTTCTTGGCCTGCAGCTCGTGCATGTCGAGGTCGTCCATCAGGCTTTGCTTGGCCATCAGCGCGGCCTTCTCGGCGGTGCCGCCGATGCCGATGCCCAGCATGCCCGGCGGGCACCAGCCGGCGCCCATGGTCGGCACGGTCTTGAGCACCCAGTCGACGATGCTGTCGCCCGGGTTCAGCATCGCGAGCTTGCTCTTGTTCTCGCTGCCGCCGCCCTTGGCCGCGACGGTCACTTCGACCGTGTTGCCGGGGACGATCTCGGTGAAGATCACGGCCGGCGTGTTGTCCTTGGTGTTCTTGCGGTCGAACTGCGGGTCGGCCACGACCGAGGCGCGCAGCGTGTTGTCGGGGTGGTTGTAGCCGCGGCGCACGCCTTCGTTGATGGCGTCGTCCAGGCTGCCCGTGAAGCCGCCCCAGCGCACGTCCATGCCCACCTTCAGGAACACGTTGACGATGCCGGTGTCCTGGCAGATCGGGCGGTGGCCGGTCGCGCTCATCTTGCTGTTGGTCAGGATCTGCGCCATCGCGTCCTTGGCCGCCGGGCTCTGCTCGCGCTCGTAGGCGCGGGCCAGGTGGGCGATGTAGTCAGCCGGGTGGTAGTAGCTGATGTATTGCAGCGCGGCGGAAACCGACTCGATCAGGTCGGCTTGCTGAATGGTGGTCATGGTGGGGAAACGTTCTTGTGAGTGGGGGGACGCCCCGCGATTATCTCAGCCGGTAAAAACCCGCGGGCGCCTCACCTCGCCGCGGCCCGCGCCTCCTGGATCCAGCCGTCGAACAGCGTCTGGTGGACCCGGATCCAGCCGTCGACATGGCGCTCGACGTCCCGCTGGGTGTTGGCGCCCTGGCTCATGCGCAGGTTCTGGGCGTTGATGTCGGCGATCGGCAGCTTCATGGTCTCGAACAGGCGGCCGGCCGCAGGATTCTTCGCGACGAAGTCCTTGTTGGCGACGATCTGCTGCCGGTTGGCCAGGAAGCCGTAGTTTCTGCCGTTGGGGAGCCGGGTGTCGACGCTGTCGCCCTGCGAGGACGAGAACGGCACCTGCAGCCAGACCACGTCCGTGCCCGGCCGCAGCACGGCGCTGACCCAATAGGGCGTCCAGGTGTAGTAGAGGATCGGCTGGCCTTGCTTGAAGCGCGCGATGGTATCGGCCATCAGCGCCGCGTAGCTGCCTTGCCTGTGGGTCACGCTGTCGCGCAGCTGGTAGGCCGCGAGGTGGTTCTCGATCGCCAGTTCGCAGCCCCAGCCGGGGTTGCAGCCGGTCAGGTCCGCCTTGCCGTCGCCGTCGGTGTCGAACAGCTTCGCAATCGCCGGGTCCTTCAACTGGTCGATGCTGGTGATGCCGTACTGGTCGGCCGTTTTCCGGTCGATCAGGTAGCCCTGGACCGCACCGTCCGCATAGACCCCCTGGCGAAACAGACGGGCATCGCCGCCGCTGTTCCTGTAGAAGTCGGCGTGCAGCAGGTTCCAGTGGTTGGCCATGAAGGTGGCGTCCCCGTTGGCGATCGCCAGGTGCTCGGTGGCGGGTTCGAGGTCCTTCATCGGTTCGACCGCGTAGCCGAGCTTCTCCAGGGCCCTGGACACCAGCAGCGTCTGGAACATCTCTTCCGCCAGCGAGCTCTTGAGCGGCTGAACCGTGACGCCCTTGCCCGGCAGATCAGTGTTGGCGCGGGCCTGGGTGGCGAGGCCGAGGGCCAGCAGGCCGATGGCCAGCAGGCTGCGTGCGACGGGGCGGGTTCTTCTCATGCGTTGGATTCCTTCGAAGGTCATGGCCAGGCCCTTCACTGCACTTGCGTGGACAAGGCCGCAACGGGGTCGTTCTCGCCGCGCGACGGGCGCACCAGGCGATGCAGCAGGCGCAGCGCGAGGCCGGCCGGGCCGGTCTGCCACC
>NZ_JBFUCI010000460.1:0-4767 GCF_056405335.1 Variovorax sp. P1_H12_2 | reverse complement strand
GCATGGACACGATGAATGCGTTCAATGTGACTGGTAGAAAACAGTCTAGGCCGGCGGCCGGCAATTGTCTACGTGAAAATTGCCCGCGGAGTTCCTCTTCAGTGCGGCCCGTTGCGCAGCGGATCGACGTTCGCGGGCAGCGCATTGAAGTCGATCGCCTTCCACACATAGTCTTTCTGCTGCGGCGACAACAGCGCGTAGCGCGGCCAGAAGAAGAGGTAGTCGGCCGATGACATGTACGAGGTGTTGTCGAAGATCATGCGCTTCGCGCAGCAGGTGAAGTTGGTCCAGTCGGGCCAGGGCGTCTGGCCGTCGAACAGCTGCGTGGGCGCACCGGTGCGCGCGAAGGTCGAGAAGTGCTTGATGAAGCGGTCCGACAGTGCCTGGCGGCTGGCCGCGTTGCTGGCGTCCCAGGCGAAGTGCATGAAGTTGGGCTCGCTGGTGACGAAGTTGCCGAACAGCGAGCCGATGTCGATGCCGTGGAAGGCCGAGAAGGTGTCCTTCCAGGGCTGCGGCGTGTCGTTCCAGTTGAAGTTGTAGCGGTAGATGCCGCCCTGCTGCAGGCGCAGCAGGCGCACGACGTTGTCGATCACGTTGTCCAGGGCGTAGCTGATGGCCTCATGCGTCTGGGTGTAGATCGGCTGGAACTCCGGCTTGATCAGGTCGTTGACCGTGACGGTGCCGGGCGCCGCGTAGTTGGCCAGTTGCCAGTACTCCTGAGCGCTCGGCTTGCCCATGCCGAAGGAGTAGGCGAAGTACGAACCTTCGTCGTGCGTGGAGCCGATCATCAGCGGCATCTTGTTGTAGTTGCCCGCCACCAGCCCCACCAGGCCACTCGCGCGGATCACCGTGCCGTCGGTGAAGTGGCCGGGCACCACCGGGTACGGCGTGAACTTCATGATCTGCGCCGCCGTGGAGCCGCGCAGCAGCGCCGCGACCTCGGCAGGGCTCATGCTCAGGCGCTGGGCCGCGGCCTGCTCGGGCGTGGACGCACGGCYGCTGTCGACCAGCAACTTGTTGACCAGATCGTCGGCGGCCAGCTGGCCCACGGCCGACGGGTAGCCATTGGGGATCCCGGACATGCACAAGGCCCGCTGAAACTTGCCGGCCGCCAAGGGCGACTGCAGCAGGCCCCAGGTGTTGATACAGCCGGCCGACTGCCCGGCCACCGTCACCAGGTTGGCATCCCCGCCGAAGGCGCCGATGTTGGTGCGCACCCAGTCCAGGCCGCGCACCAGGTCCAGCGTGGCGTAGTTGCCCGAGTCGTCCCTGGCATCGCCGCTGGCCAGCGCCGCATGCTTGAGCCACCCCAGCATGCCCAGCCGGTACTGCACCGTGACCACCACCATGTTGGCCTTGGCCGCCAGGTAGGCGCCGTTGTAGAGCGGCTCGCGCGCCGAGCCCTTGAGGTTGCTGCCGCCATGGATCCAGAACAGCACCGGCAGCTTGTCGGCGCTGGAGTTGGGCCGCCAGACGTTGAGGTAGAGACAGTCTTCGCTGCCCACCGGCTGGTCGAAGGTGGCCGGGTCGGGCTCGCCGAAGAAGCTGCCGACCTGCGCGCACATGGACGCAAAGCTGGTGGTCGCGCGCGAGCCGCTCCAGGGCACCGGCGGCTGCGGCGCACGCCAGCGCAGCGCACCCACCGGCGGCTGCGCMAAGGGCACGCCCAGGAAGGCCTGGGTGTTGCCGGCATCCGCCTTGCCGTAGATCTTCCCGGCGTCGAGCTGACGGGTCAACTGCTGGTCATAGGCGGCCAGCGCCGGGCTCAGGCCCAGCAGGGCTGCGATGAAAACCGCGCCGGCCAGGGCCAGGCGCCGCCAACGCGCCAGCGGCGCGTGCAGTGGATCGAGGTTCACAGTTGTCTCCTTGTTGTTGTCGCGCGGGAACGCTGCCGGCTCACGTGAGCATTCTGGAAACAATCGAAGGGTCGGGCCTACTGGTCAATCCCCAACTGCGCYTCGGAATCGGCTGATTGACAAATGCGCGCCTGCGCGATAGCAGGCTCAGGGCACCAGGTCGTTGCGCACCGCGTAGAGCACCAATTCGGCCGTACTCCCCACGCCCAGCTTCTGGAAGATGTTGCTGCGATGCGTACTCACGGTCTTGCCGCTGATGCCCATGCGCGCGCCGATCTCGGTGTGCGACAGGCCCTTGATCAGCAGCGGCAGCACCTGCTGCTCGCGCGCGCTCAGGCGCCGGTGCGGCGGCTGCGCGACGTGCCCCCGCGGTGTCGTGTCCATTGTGGGGCCCAGGGCCGCGGCAATCTGGCCGACGGCGTCGACCGTCTGCCGCGTCAGGGCCAGCAGCCGCTCGGTCAGGCCTTGCAACTCGCCGCCCTGGGCGCCGTGCAGCACGCGCGCCGCGTCGGTGCGGATGCTGCTCAGCATGCCGCCCAGCACCTCTTGCACTTCGCGCGCGAAGGCGCTGCGCTGCGCCTCGAGCCTGGCGGCCGTGCGGCTGCTGAAGGCCTGCACCTGCGCCAGCAGGCGGCGCAACTCGGCCTCGTTGTGCATGCGCTCGGTGACGTCGACCCCCACGCCGATCACCGCCGGGCGGCCTCGAAAGTCCATCCGCGAACCGTGCACCTCCACCAGCACCACATGGCCGTCGCGATGCAGCCCGCGGGTGATGAAGTGCATGCTGGGCGGATCGCCTTGCAGGCGGGCCTGCACCCGCTGGCGCACCTCGTTCAGAAAGTCCGGCGGCACGATGCGAGAAAGCGGCATGCCGATCACCTCTTCCCGTGCATAGCCGGCGATGGCGGCCCAGGTGCTGTTGGCGTAGACGAAGCGGTCGTCCTGGATCACGTAGATGCCGGCGACCGACTGCTCGACGATGGCTTCGAAGGGAATGACTTCCGCGGAATTCATGAAACGGACTGATCCACGGACCTGGCGATGGACCGGCACCCGCTGTCGGTCATCGTCCGAGGCCGCCAGCGGCGGCGATGATCTGCGCCGCATTCGGGAAGATGGAGAGGCTGTTCGGCCCATCGACCGCCTCGATTTGTACCCAGCGGACGATGCCTGCCGCATCGACCAGAAAGTGTCCGACCAACTGGGTGGCGTGGCTCGCAAAGATGGCACTGTCGATTTCGTCCAGCTCGAACCCGTCCTTGGCGTTGAGGGCGCTGTTGGCTTCCAATGGCTGCGTCGGCGCGGACAGCTCGCCGGTGGGGTTGATTCGCGCCGCGGCGAACTGCGCCATGCTCGCGCGATAGGGCCACTCGGGCTGGCCGTTGTCCCCATCAGGCAGGAACTCGAGATGCGGCACGCCGAAGGCCTGGTGCGTGAGGCAATCGGGATCGCACAGAAGCGTGACCGGCGTCGGCCGGTACTTGAAATACAGGGTGGCGCGGTCCAACTGCGTGTTGATGACGGCAAGGGTCTCCACCCCCATGGCGCGCAACGGCGGCTCCACGCTCGCGAGCTGCAGCACATGGCGCCGGCAGAACGGGCAATGCAGACCCCGATAGAAGCCGATCAGGAATGGACGACCGCGCAAGCTGTCCAGGGAGACCGTTCCTTCGCCGTTGGCCGCGGGAAGCGTGAACGCGGGCGCTGGCTCTCCCGGTGGCAGGGGGCGTCTTTGGTCTCCCATGGAATATCTCCTTTGGGTGTCGCCCGGTTGAACGACGGCATTCGACCGTATCACCTGTCGCTGGTGAGCACAACGCTCCACGTCGGATGCTGCGTGCAGCTCGGCGTGATCAGAGATGCCCGTTCCAAGGGCATGCTCCAAACCCCTACTTCGACGCCACGATTCCCGGTGGCTTCCACGTGCCTTCGCCGGCCGGCAAGATCGAAGGCGGTGTTTCCTTCGGGTAGTACAGGCGCATCACCATGAAAAGGGTGTCGTTCGGTGCAGGCAGCCAGTTGGATTCCAGCGCCTTGCCTGGCGACTCTTTCTGGACGTAGAGAGTGAGCGATCCATCGGCGTTCTTCTTCATCGCGGACAGCATCGGCGAATTCACGAGGTATCGGTTGATCGGGTTCTTGACCAGGAACTGGCTCTTGCCGTCATACATCGTCACCGACCAGAAGGCGTTCACCGGTGGAAGTTGCCCGGCTGGAAACGTGATGGTGTAGTTGTGCTTGCTGCCGTCGAGCACCTCGCCCTTCGAGTCGGCACGTGTAAACGGATACACCGCTTCCACGGCATCGTTCCCGTAGAGCCCACCCTTGGCCGCAGCGGCACGCTTGAGCCAATCGCCCTTGAAGAAAGCGCCGTCGCCGAAGAACGCGCCGATGTTCCAGCCGTTGATATTCCTGACGCCGCTGGCGAGGAACTTGTCCACCTTCTCGTCACCCTCCTTCAGTCCCAGACCGACGGCCGCCTTGTGCTCCAGCGAAAGATCCTTGAATTCGAAAGTCTTGCCCGGGCCGATGCCGATACGGGCGAGCCGGGCACGGACATCCCGGTCTTCCGGCGTCTCGGGGACAAACCGGAGCGCGGAATCCAGATACGCCAGGTAGTTCTCCTTGATCCCCTTGGTGGTGGCGGGGAGGAAATCGATCGTCGGCGCCGCCGTTGGAGCCGGCTGATTGAGGAAGGCGGACAAAGGCTGCGCCTTGTAGCCCGCCTGCACCTTCACCACGTTCGGCATGTCCTTGGCGTTGAAGAGCTGAGTCCGAATGGCGCTCAAGGCAAAGGGAGTGGTCGCGGTGAAGACCTTCTTGATCCCGGGGGGCGTCGCGCCTTTCCAGTCGGGACCGACCACCATGTAGTGGCCCGGCTCGCTGCCCGTGGCACGGCTGCCGATGTAGC
>NZ_JBFUCI010000459.1:0-4773 GCF_056405335.1 Variovorax sp. P1_H12_2 | reverse complement strand
GGCTCGGCACGGTGCGCAGCAGGCCCTTTTCGGTCGGCCTGCGGAAGAACTGATCGAGCGACTTCTCGAGTTCGCCCAGGTGGCTGCGCAGCTCGCCGACCACGGTGCCCATGGTCTGGCGATCGCTGACGCGGCGGTAGAGCTCCTCCATCCAGGGCTCGAGCGGCTCGGAGCGGCCGCCGTCGCGGGCCCGCTCGATGCGGCCCGCCAGCTGCACGGTGCGCGCGGTAAGTTGGCGGTCGTGCGGATCGAGGTCCTCGAAGGCGGCCTCGAGGTACAGCACCGAAGTCGCGACTTCCATCGCCAGCTCGGTCGCCGGCGGCTGGCCCGACCCCATCGAGGCCTCGACCGCATTGTTGAGCGCCTGCACCATCGGTGCGCTGGGCGGATGCAGCTTCTGGAGCGATTCGCCGAGCTGCGCGAAGGTGTCGGCGACCTGCCGCGTGCGGCTGGTGTCGCCGCCCGACAGCGCCGACCACATCTCTTTCGCGGCCTCGATGCGCTTGCGCGCCTGCGCCAGCACCAGCGGGTCGAAGCGGCCGAACTGCTCGATCGTGTAGTCGACCGACTGTTCGTTGGCGACGCCCCAGGCGACGCGCACCGCGCGCAGGGTGGCGGCCTCGTCGCGCGGGCCGGGCGCGGCCTGCGCGCAGAAGAACAGCAGGTCCTGGCCCAGGCGATCGGACACGGTGTTGTCGCCGCGTGCCAGGGTGGCGTATTGCAGCAGCACGCGCGAAGCGGCGCGCTTCACATGCGAGTCGGTCGGTATCAGCGCCAGCGCCAGGGCCTCGAAGAAGCCGGCGGCCAGGGTCCAGAAGCTCGCGACCCGCGGCATCGACGCGCCGCGCCCGAGCCCGAGGCACAGCGCCTGGAGCCGGCGGGCGGCGTGGTCGTCGCCGCTCTTGACGACCTTGAGCACCTCGCGGTCGAGCTTGGAGCGCACCGCCGGGTCATAGACCAGCGCAGACTGGGTCGGCGCCGGCTTGATCTCGACCCAGCGCCAGGTCATGCTCCAGAGGTCGGCCGGATGCACCCGTTCGTTGCCGACCAGCTCGAGCACCTCGCGGTACTGCGGGAACAGCGCCACCGACGACACCACCTTGCCGGCGATCATCGCGTTGAGGAAGTCGGCCACCGCGAAGCCCGCGCGATCGATCTTCTCGACCGCGCTCTCGTTGCAGCGCAGCGGCTCCGTGACGAAGCTCTGGACCGCGAACTCCATCGCGCCCAGCACCAGGGCCGGCGCCGTGTGGCCCACCATCTGGAGCGCACCGACGGCCTGGTGCAGATGCTGGCGCGTCAGGCGCAGCGGCGCGGTRTCGATCTCCGTGCCCGGCGCGGCGGCGGCGGCCTCGCGGGCGAAGCGCCGCAGCGTCTTGCCGACTCCGTCGAGCGACTTCTGGATCTCTCCCAGGACCCAGGCCAGCGGCCCGAGATCCTCGGTGGCCGGCGCGTTGCCGGCGGTGTGGGCGACGGTGGGGCTTTGGATCGACACGTTGGGCGCTCGGCGTTCAGGCAATCTTGAAACGAGACACGGACTGACGCAGTTCCTCGGCCATGTGCGAGAGCTCGCGAACCTGCTGCGCGGTGGTCCGCGTGCCCTCGCCGGTCTGCTCCGTCACGGCGAAGATGTGCTGGATGTTCGCGGCCACCACGTTGGCCGAATCGGCTTCGCGGGAGGCGGACTGCGAAATCTGCTCGATCAGTTCGGCCAGCCGGCGCGACACGCGGTCGATCTCCGACAGCGCGGTGCCGGCGTTGTCGGACAGCTTCGCGCCCTCCACCACGCCCTGCGTGGAACGCTCCATGGCGCCCACCGCATCCTGGGTGTCGGTCTGAATGGCCTTCACGAGCGCCGAGATCTGGCGCGTGGCGTCGGCCGAGCGTTCGGCCAGGCGCTGCACTTCTTCCGCCACCACCGAGAAGCCGCGACCGGCTTCGCCGGCCGAGGCGGCCTGGATGGCGGCGTTGAGCGCCAGCACGTTGGTCTGTTCGGTAATGTCCGAGATCAGCTCGGTGATTTCGCCGATCTCCTGCGAGGACTCGCCCAGGCGCTTGATGCGCTTGGAGGTCTCCTGGATCTGGTCGCGGATCGAGTTCATGCCGCCGATCGCGTTCTGCACCGCCTGCAGGCCCGACGAAGCGGCTTGCAGCGATTGCCGCGCCACCGTGGCCGATTCCTGCGCCTGCGAGGACACGCCGTTGATTCGCTCGGCCATGGTCAGCACCGACTGGCCGGTCTCGCGGATCTCGCGCAGCTGTTCGGTCGAGGCCGCCAGCAGTTCGGTCGAGGTGCTTTCCACCTGAGAGGTGGTCTGCGCCACGCGGGTCGCCGTGTTCTGCACGTTGCCCACCAGCAGGCGAAGCTCTTCCACCGTGTAGTTCACCGAGTCGGCGATGGCGCCGGTGATGTCCTCGGTCACCGTGGCTTCCTGCGTCAGGTCGCCTTCGGCCACCGTCTGCAGTTCGTTCATCAAACGCAGAATGGCGGCCTGGTTGGCAGCGTTGACGCGGCTCGCGTCCTCGCTCACGCGCTCGGCCTCGACCCGATCGCGCTCCGCCGCGGCGGCACGCTCGCGGCCTTCGCGCACCTGCACGAAACCGATCGCGCCGGCCAGCGCCAGGGCGGCCAGCGACAGCACGAACAGCATCACCACCGTGCCGGCGCCGAGGCCGGTGCGGGCCGAGAGCTTTTCCTGCAGGTCGCCGAGCGCGGTGCGCAGCGGTTCGCTGTCGGCCAGGATGGCGGCTTGCGCCTCGCGCGCCGCCACCAGGCCCTGCAGATTGCCCAGGATGGCGCCGGCTTGGGTACGGGTCGATTCGTAGGTCTTCAGGATGGCTTCGAGCTGCTGGCGCGTCTGCGCGTCGCGCGTGCCCGGCAGGCGCTGCTGCGGGCTGCCGTCGAGCAGGCCGCGGGTGATTTCCTGGAAGCTGTTCAGGTCCTTGCCGAGCAGGAACACGGCGTCCGGGCTCACGCCCTCGACCGTCAGGAACTCGTTGGCCGACTTGCCGATGCGCTGCGTCAGCATCACCAGCTGGCCGGCGGCGGAGATTTCCGGGATGGTCGCGTTCTGCTGCATCTTCAGGGAAGCCACGGTCTCGGCCATCTCGAGCAGGTCCGAGGACTGGCGATTGATGTCGCGCAGCGCGGTGCCGACCTGGGTCAGGATCTTCTGCTGGGCGAGCACGGCCTTGGCATTCTTGTCGGCCCGCTCGACCAGCGGGCCGATCTTGCCGAGCTCGGCGTCGTACTGGCTGCCCGCGCGCTCCAGCTTGAGGGCATCGTCGCCGTGGGTCAGGCCCTGCACGCGGCGGGTCAGGTCGTCCGCGCTGTCGCGCACTTCGACGAAGGCGGCGACGTTGCCGACCAGCGCCTGCGACACCGACTTGGCGAGTCGCTGCGACTGCATCAGCGACTGGCCGGTGGCCGCCACCTGCTGCGCCAGGCGTTCAGCACGCAGGATGGCGGAGCCGGCGACCAGCAGCAGCAGCAGCACCACGCCCGCCAGCGCCAGCGCGAGGATCCGCTGCTGGCGCGCCGGGCTGGATCGCCGCGAGCGCCTCGATCGGGTCGCGCCCGGCGGCGGCACGGCGCCGGAACCGTCGGCCGGTGGCACCTCCCCCGCGCTCTGCAGCGCGGCATCGGCCGCCGCCGGCGAGGCCTCGGGCTCCGGCACGGCATCGCGGCGCACCGGCTCGGCCCTGTCGTCGCCCGTCTGCACGGTTTCGATGCTGTCCAGCGACAGGGTGGCTGCGCTGTCGGCGCCCACGGTGACGCTGTGGCCGCCTTGGGGCAGGAGTTTCTTGAACTTGTCGGCGATCGAGCTCACGGTCGGTCCTTCAGGTTGTAGTCGGTGCTCGGCAGGCCGCTCAGGCGCCGATACTCAAAAACTGGGGTTGCTGCGAAAGCGCCTGCAGGTTGATTTCCTGCCAGCGCCCYCCGGCGGCGTCGGTGTACGAATTCCCGAACCAGGGCGGCGCGTCGCCCTGCGGCGCCTCCGAGGCGACGAAGGCTTCCACGCCGCGCAGTCCGACCAGGCGGTCGATCAGCAAGGCGCAGTTGACTTCCAGCATTTCGTTGAGCGCCACCAGCCGCGATTGCGCGCGGGCGGCGTCGTTCACCACGGGTGCCGTGACGGCGCCGCCGGCGAAGCTCGACAGCTGGACCACGCCGTAGAGGCCGCCGCGCAGGTTGGCCACGCCCAGGAACCAGGGCGCGGTGTAGGGCACGGACTGCGGGGCCACCCAGGGAAAGATCTCGCCGGCGTGGCCGAGCGGGAACAGATAGTTCGATTCGCCCGCCTCCACGGCAAGCCAGGAGGCGGACACGTCCGAGGTGCGCGCCGCCTGCAGGCGGCTGGCGAGCCGGGACTGGAAAGCGCGGAGAGCGTCGCGGTTGGCCATGGGCGGCAGGGAGCTCGATCAGGCCAGGGCGCTGATCTTGGCCATCAGCTCGGCGGCGTTCACCGGCTTGACGATGTAGTCGCGGGCACCCTGGCGCATGCCCCACACGCGATCGGTTTCCTGGTTCTTGCTGGTGCACAGGATGATCGGCACGGCCGCGTACTGCGGATTGCGGGCGATGGCGCGCGTGAGCTGGAAGCCGTTCTGCCCCGGCATCACGACATCCATCAGGATCAGGTCGGGCTGCTCCTCTTCGAGCCGGCGCATCGCGTCATCCGCGTTCTCCGCCGTCTTGACCGAGAAGCCGTTCTTCTGGAGCAGGTCGGTCAGGAACACGAGTTCGGTCTTGGAATCGTCGACCACGAGCAC
>NZ_JBFUCI010000458.1:0-4780 GCF_056405335.1 Variovorax sp. P1_H12_2 | reverse complement strand
GCCGCCACCAGGACCACCGCCAGGGCCACCGCCGCCGCCGCCAGGACCACCGCCACCGCCGGAGCCACCGCCGCCGCCGCCAGGACCACCGCCACCGCCGGAGCCACCGCCGGAGCCACCGCCGCCACCGCCAGGGCCACCACCGCCAGAGCCACCACTACCACCGGAGCCGCCGGAGCCACCGCCCCCTGGACCACCCCCTCCAGATCCGCCGCCAGCGCCGCCCCCTGCGCCGCCGCCGGCTCCTCCGCCGCCCGCGCCACCTCCTGCGCCGCCACCGGCTCCTCCGCCGCCCGCGCCACCTCCTGCGCCGCCACCGGCTCCTCCGCCGCCAGCGCCACCTCCTGCGCCGCCACCGGTTCCGCTGCCAGCCCCACCTCCTGCACCACCCGCGGCAGTGCCAGCGCCGGGGCTGTTGCCGCCCGGATCCGCCGGGGCGTTTGTGATCGCGAAAGCGCCAGGCGAGTGGATCCCCTTGGTTGCGTTTTGATTCGACGATGCGCTCGAGATCGCCGCGCTGGAAGAACTCGGCGCTTGCGCCGCCGGTGCCGCAGCGCTCACGCAGATGGCTTCGCCGAACGGATTGTGCGGGTCGCAGCGAGTCGTGCTGCCTGCCGTGCGAGCCGTTCCGTTTTGGACCGAGGCGGTCGGGAGCGTCGCCGATGTCCGGCTGGCAATGTCTGGCTGTTCTGCTCGGATCGATCGCTGGACATCGGGAGCGACGGCCTTCGGTGCTGCTTCTGATTGACGGTCGATAGGGAATGCGCGCGACGCGGTGACGGTCGACGTCATGCTCCTTTCGCGCGGTCGGGCGCCGGAACGGTCCCGCCGCAGTGCTGCCACCGCTTGCCTTGGCGGCGCCTGAGAAGCTTGCGCATCCGAAGTCCGTGCCTCGTCGGCTTGCGGTGCGGCCACAGGCCGATGTGCTTCGGAGGCTTGTTCTTCGGGCGCCGCGACCTGTGTCCGGGCCGCCGCAGGCGTCGGGGCCTGCGTTTCGGACGGCTCCGCCAGCAGCGAGCGCGTTGGCTCGACATGATGCTCGACCATCGGAGCGACCGCGACCGGCGCGACCGCCGGTTGCGAATGCGTCGCGGGCGCCGGAAGCGACGCAGTCTGCGACTTGGACTGCCAATGGATCGGCGCCTCCTCACGGGAGKACTCCAGACTTCGCTCGGCAGTGCGGTTCCAGTACCAGAAAACGAACGCAGCACTCGACAGGAAGACGACCATCAACATCAGCACGACGGGAACATCGAGGCCGCCGGGCAAGGTCAACCGGCGAGCGAAATCGCGCTTCTTGGGGATTCGCGATACGACCAAGAGATCGCTCGTCCTCGTCCCTRCTGGCCATAGTGCGGGCGCCGGCATTGGCATCGCCATCGCCATCGGCACGGATTGCGCGACTCTCGCGACTCTAGGGGGCCTTCCCTCCGGCAAGGACCCTGCTGAAACGTGCGCAGCCGTGCGAATTCCGCTGAACTTGCCCGCGCATCCTCGGCAGTACTTCGCGCGGTCTCTGTTGGCGGTGTGGCAGGACTCGCAGAACTTCGTCATGGCGATGACAGGGAAGCCAGAAAGTCATGGAGCAGGGATGAGTGCGGTGATCACCACGAGTAGATTGATCACCACCGAGAAGGCCGCGAAGTCCATCACTGACGCCCGCTCCGGCATCCCCAGGGCATGCCAAGAAAACTCTTTGTCACGCAGGACACCTGTGTCTTCCTTGGCCGTATCGAAGGCTGGGAGCTTGTGCGAGCAACTCTTGCAGTAGCAGGCGGACCCGATGTCGATGGTGCTGCAGGCATCGCAGATCGCGGCAGAAGGGTTGCCGACTTGAAGCCTCGCCAGGTCGACAAGACTGCCAAGCGCGATGCCAGGCGACGTGCCCTGAGAATGGGAAACGCAAATGCCGGCGGTGCTCATGGCGACGCTCCAGGTGGAAGGGTTGCTCTTCGCGAGGCACCCGTCAACTGAATGGCCATTGCGCTCTCCAGGAAATGGTAAGAAGATGTAGGTAAAAAGTTCCCATCGGTTACCGTTGTGCGCTCGCCAAAGCGCCGGATTTGTAAGACAGAGGCTGATGTCTTTGTCCAGTTGGTAACGAGTCGTTCACTGCTGTCGCCCGAGGTCAGGATCGAACTGCATGGCCACCAGACACACGGGTTCGAAGAGCGCCAAGCATGGCCGGGACCCGCGTTCGTCCCGGCAGCCGATGGCCCAATCGAGAGAGGGCCAGCTCGCGTGGGTGCTCGATGCATGCGCCCGCGTCCTGCGTCCGCTGGTGAGGCTCGCTCTGGCCTTCGGCGTCAAGCACGCGCACCTGGAAAAACTGCTGCGCGATGTGCTGCTTGATGAGGCACGGCGTGCATGGATGGAGAAGGGCACTGACCCCAACATCAGCCAGTTGTCGGTGACGACCGGCTTGAACCGCAAGGCCGTGACCAGCAGAGTGCGCGAACCAACGGTTGCCTTGCCGCAAACCGAGATGTCGGCCGAGGCGAGAACCTTGACGTTGTGGCTGCAGATGTTCGCCGACGACCCAGCCCACCGCTCGCTGCCGATCGTGTCCGATGATCAGTCGACGCCCTCCTTCGAGGCTGTCGCGCATCGCGCCAGTCGGGGCAACGTGCATCACCGCGCCATTCTTGATGAACTGGTGCGCCTGAATATGGCGATCGAGCGCGATGGCGTGACGGAACTTGCCGTGACGGGCTTCGTGYCGGCGAACGATCTGAAGGGAATGTTCTCGTTCCTGGGCGACAACGCGCGAGACCACTTGCTGGCGGGCGTGTCGAACACCGTCGGCGGCAGACCGCCCTTGCTCGAGCGGTCGGTGTTCGCGGCCGGCATATCGATCGAGGATTGCGAGCGCATTCACCAGCTCGCACGCGAACGCTGGAACGGGCTTCACCATGAAATGTCACGCGAGATGAGGCGTGCCTACGAGATGGCGAACAAGGGAGACGCGGGGCGCGTCCGGGTCGGCATCTACACGTACTATGAGGATGCCAAGGAGGAGGCCGCGAAGCTGCCCGGCCCCTTGAAGCCCCTGGGGAGAAAAGAGTGATGAACATCCTGCTGCGCAACGGGTTCCTGTCGCTGATGTCGGCCCTCCTGCTCTCCTGCGGTGGAGGCGGAGGCGGAGGTGGCGGCGCGGCGCTCGTGGGTGCATCGGCGCCGGGGGCCATCGGTTCGGGGCTCGCCCCCGCAGGTGCGCCCGGCCCGGTCGGCGACAACGGCCCGAGCGGGGCAGGCAACGGCATTGGCGGCATTGCGTCCGACGACGGGAGTTCCACCACCGCATCGAGTGGGGATGAGGGCTCCGGGGTAGGGTCCGGTGGCACCGGCGTCAGCACTGCCGATGCGACCGGCGTCGGCTCGGTCGATGGCGCGGGCAGCATCTTCGTCAACGGCCTGCGCTACGACACGAGTTCGGCCGTCGGAAACGTCGAGGATGCTCCCGCCGGGCTGCAACTGGGCATGAGCGTGCGGGTCATCGGGCCAATGAACGCGGACTTCACCCAAGGCATCGCCCGTCGGGTCGAATCCGCTGCCGACATTCGCGGTGAGGTGACATCGGTCGATCCGGCGCAAGGCAGCTTCGTCATCCTGGGCACAACGGTGACGACCGACGAAGCCACCGTCTGGGCGGACGCCTCCGGCCTCGCCGCGATCCCGGCGGGGCGCACCTTGCAGGTCTGGGGCCTGCCGGCCGCGCCTGGAGTGCTGCGTGCGACGCGCGTGGAGCAGCGCGAGCGGTCCGCGCCGATTCTCACGGGCACGGTGCAGAACCTCGACGCGACGCGGCGGACTTTCTCGCTCGGCGGCCTCGCGATCGACTACAGCGCAGCGGTTCTGGGCGGGAGCCCGGACGGGCGACCGCTCGCAAACGGAACCATCGTGCGCGTTCGCGCGGACGCCGCGGCGCCGGGCGGTCTGGTCGCGACGCTCGTGCAATGGTGGTATCCGTTGCCGACGGCCAATGCCACCACGGCCCAGTTCGCGGGCATCGTCACGGACTTCGCAGGTCCGGGAGCGCTGCGTGTGCTCGGCTTCCCGGTCGATGCGAGTGCCGCGCAGATCACCGGCGGTCCGGTGGGCGCGATCGGGAACGGCGTGAAGGTCGATGTCGGCGGCGTCGTGTCCGGTGGCGTGCTGCGAGCGGCCAAGCTCAGGATCCGGCATGTTCCGGGCACTGGCGGCCCCGCGTCCTTCGATCTGATCGGCAATGTCGGCGCATTCAAATCGCCTTCAGACTTCCGCGTGAAGGGACAACCCGTGGATGCCGGCAACCCTGACGTCGTGTTCTTCAACGGCACGGCGGGGAAGCTGGGCAATGGCGTGAAGGTGAACATCCATGGCACGCGGGTCGTCAACGGCGTGCTGATGGCCAGTACGGTCACTTTCGAGTGATCCTGCAACCTCCGGTCACGTGTCATAGGGAATGTGATCTTCGCCCGCGAGGAGAGGACGTTTTTCATAGTCCTCAAGCCAAGCCTTGAGGCGACGATCCAGACCTTCTTCGGCGGCCGCCTGATTGGGAAAATGGCCGGCCAGCGCGATGCGGCACATGAACGCCGTGCCTCTGTAGACGTCGATGTGGTAACTGCGCATGCCGTCAAGACCGCCGTCGCTCTCGACCTGCATGTGCCATTCGGCTGAGGGGAACGGGGGAGGGTCGTCCGCGCCATTGATGTGGCCATCGTTCGTCATCTTGGTCCCCTGACGCGTCGGTGACTTTGTGTTCGCTGGACAGACGCGCGCTATCCCCGGTAAGGAC
>NZ_JBFUCI010000457.1:0-4798 GCF_056405335.1 Variovorax sp. P1_H12_2 | reverse complement strand
CATCGGGATCGGCTCGGCGCAGCGGGGCTCAGCGCTTGATTTGGGCCAGCGGGTGATCGGCCGGATAGGTTGGCGTCACCGGCTTCTTGGCGCCCAGCATCACGCACATCAGCGCATCCTCGTCGCCGATGTTGATCTCCTCACGGTAGACGCCGGGAGGCACCGAGATCAGGTCGCGGTCGGTCATGATGGTCTCGAAGCGCTCGCCGTCCTTCTCGATGATCACCTTGAGCTTGCCGCGGATCAGGAAGAACACTTCCTCCACGTCGGTGTGCAGGTGCGGCGGGCCTTCGTGGCCGGCCGGGATCACCATGGTCGAGAAGGTGAAGTTCTCGGCCGGCACGGTGTTCACGTCCTTGGCGACGCCGGTGCCGCCGGTGCCCACGTAGCGCATCTGGGCGCGGCGGAACTTGGGATCGAAGTCGGCCTGGAACTTGAGCGCGTCCCAGTCGTACTTGCGGGTCGAATAGCGCGCGATGCGCGTTTCCATCCATTGCTGCAGGCTGCTGCCTTCAGGCTGCGCCAGGGTATTRGCGGCGGCGTCGATCTTCTGTTGTTCGGACAAATCGCTCATCGGAAAACTCCTTGGTCGGAAAAAATCAATGCATCACGAAGCCGCCGTTGACGGCGAGCAGCTGGCCGGTCACGAAGCGCGACAGGCCCGAAAGGGAAAAGAGCATCGCGCCGCAGACGTCGGCCGCCTGCTGCTCGCGCGGGATCGCGCGGCCTTCGAGGTATTTCTGGTGGCGGGCCAGCGGCACGTATTCGGTCGCCTCGACCAGCGTGAGGCCGGGCGCCACGGCGTTGACCGTGATGCCCTCGCCGCCCCACTCGCGCGCCAGCGAGCGCGTCATCGAGATCACGGCGCCCTTGCTCGAGGCGTAGGCCAGCAAGTTCGGCGCGCCCCACAGCGCGGTGTCCGACGCCAGGTTGACGATCGCGCCGCGGCCGCCAGCGGCGAGCGCGCCGCGGCAGGCCCGGCTCATGAGCCAGGTGCCGCGCACGTTGACCTGCATCACGCGGTCCCAGGTGTCGATGTCGAGCGCCAGGGCATCGCGGCCGCCCGAATTGGTGATGGCGGCGTTGTTGACCAGGCCGTCGAGACCGCCGAGCGCCGCGGTTGCCGCGGCGGCGCAGGCGTCGATCGATGCCGGGTCCGACAAGTCGACCGCCAGCGCATGGGCCGTGAAGCCGGCCTCGCGCAGCGCTGCGGCTTCGGTCTGCGCCAGGTCCGAGAGAATGTCGGCCATCACCACGCCGGCGCCGGCGGCCGCGATGCACTTGGAAAACGCGAGCCCGAGGCCGCGCGCGGCCCCCGTCACCAGGACCTTGCGGCCGGCGAGCAGGTTGGCGGGCAGTTCCGCAAGCAGGGCTTGCAGGCTCTGGTGGTCGGGGGTGACGCTGGGTTCGCTCATGGGTTCTTCTCAGTCGGCTTGGATGCCGAGGTCTTTGATGACGCGGCCGAAGCGTTCGAAATCGGCGGCGTTGGTCTTCGCAAGCGTCTCGGGCGTGCCGCCCAGGGGCAGCGCGCCCAGCGTGGCCATCTTGGAGGCGACGTCAGGCATCTTGAGGATCTCGTTGAAGTGGGCGTTGAGCGTCTTCACGATCTCGGGCGGCAGGCCCTTGGGACCGAAGATCCCGTTCCAGGCGACCACCTCGACATCCTTGTAGCCCAGCTCCTGCAGCGTCGGCACATTGGGCGCGAGCGGCGAGCGGACGCGATCGGCGACCGCCAGCGGCACCAGCTTGCCGCTCGACAGGTAGGGCGCGATCGGGCCGTACGTGACCACGGTCAGCGGCACGTGGCCGCCAAGCACATCGTTGATCGCCGGCGCCACGCCCTTGTACGGCACGTGCTTGATGTTCACGCCGGCCGTCTTGTTGAACATCTCGCCCAGGATGTGCATCGGCGAACCGCTGCCCGGGCTGGCATAGGACAGCGCCTGGCTGCTCTTCGCCGTGGCCACCACGTCCTTCAGGCTCTTCGCCCCGCTGCCCGGCCCCGAGACCAGGAACAGCGGCATCAGCGCGGTCTGGATGATGGGCGTGAAGCCGTTCACCACGTCGTAGCCGGCGCCCGCACCGGTCTTGAGCACGATCTGCGCGATCGAGAAGGTGCTCGGCGCCACCAGCAGCGTGTAGCCGTCGGCCGGCGCCTTGGCCACATAGCTGCTGCCGATCACGCCGCTGGCGCCGGGCCGGTTGTCGACCACCACCGGCTGGCCGAGTCGGGTCGAGAGCTTCTCCGCGAACAGCCGGGCCAGGGCGTCGGTATCGCCGCCGGCGGGATAGGCGACCACGAGGGTGATCGGCTTGGTCGGCCAGGTCTGGGCCCAGGTCGGGCCGGCCACGCAGGCGGCTGCGGTGCAGAGTGCGAAGGCCAGGGCGTGGCGGCGTGTCTTCTTCATCATGGGAGGCGCTTCCTTGAAGGGAGGGAGAACTCGCTCTGTTTCGCTAATAAAACACTGATTTATTAATGAAACGATGGAAGGAAGAATAGTAGGTGAAGCGCCTGCAAAATATTGGTGGTAACCCTTAGTTTGACGGCGGAGCCGGCGGTCCATACACCTGCTGCGCTGAGCAAGACCTGACGTCCAGGGGCGGGACATACCCCGAGCGCGCCGACGGCTGATCGACAGCTTGCCTTCCTACGATGGACGGACCGTGCGGCCGCGGGCCGCACATTCGCAGGAGACACCCATGAGCACAGCCACCCTCGCCAGCGGCCACCCGGCGCCCTCGACCAGCACTTCCAAACTCGGCGCCGTGCTGCGCGTCACGAGCGGCAACTTTCTCGAGCAGTTCGACTTCTTCCTGTTCGGCTTCTACGCCACCGCCATCTCCAAGGTCTTCTTCCCCGCCAGCAGCGACTTCGCCTCGCTGATGCTGACCTTCGCGGTCTTCGGCGCCGGCTTCCTGATGCGGCCCCTGGGCGCCATCGTCCTGGGCGCCTATATCGACGAGGTGGGCCGGCGCAAGGGGCTGATCGTCACGCTGGCCATCATGGCCAGCGGTACGGTGCTGATCGCCTTCGTGCCCGGCCACGCCACGATCGGCGTCGTCGCGCCGGTGCTGGTCCTGCTGGGCCGGCTGCTGCAGGGCTTCTCGGCAGGCGCCGAGCTCGGCGGCGTCTCGGTCTATCTCTCGGAGATGGCGACACCGGGCCACAAGGGCTTCTACACGGCATGGCAATCGGCCAGCCAGCAGGTCGCGATCGTGCTGGCCGCCGCGCTGGGCTTCGCGCTCAACGAGCTGATGGCGCCGGCCGCGCTGTCCGACTGGGGCTGGCGGATTCCATTCTTCGTCGGCTGCATGATCATTCCGTGCATCTTCGTGCTGCGCCGCTCGCTGCAGGAGACCGAGGCCTTCCAGGCCCGCAAGCACCATCCGACGACGCGCGAGGTGTTCCGATCGATGGCGCGCAACTGGCGCGTGGTGCTGTGCGGAATGCTGCTGGTCGCGATGACCACCACCACCTTCTACCTGATCACGGTCTACACGCCGACCTTCGGGCGCACCGTGCTGCACCTGAGCGCACGCGACAGCCTGATCGTGACCCTGCTGGTGGCGGTCACGAACTTCATCTGGCTGCCGATCGGCGGCGCGCTGTCGGACCGCATCGGCCGCAAGCCGCTGCTGCTGGCCGTCACGCTGCTGGCCATCTTCACGGCCTATCCGGCAATGCACTGGCTGGCGGCGGCGCCCAGCTTCGGCCGCATGCTCGACGTGCTGCTGTGGTTCTCGTTCCTGTTCGGCATGTACAACGGCGCCATGGTCGTGGCGCTGACCGAGGTGATGCCGGTGGAAGTCCGGGTGGTCGGCTTCTCGCTCGCCTACAGCCTGGCGACCGCGGTGTTCGGCGGCTTCACGCCGGCCATCTCGACCTGGCTGATCGAGGCGACCGGCGACAAGGCGGCGCCGGCCTTGTGGCTCAGCGTCGCCGCGGCCTGCGGGCTGGTGGCGACGCTGATTCTCTACCGCAAGGGACGCAAGGCTTCGGTCGCCTGACGCATCGAAGCGCGGACCCCGCTGCGGCAGAATCCGGTGCCATGAGCACCACCCTCCCCCCGGCCGTGGTTTCGGCCTTCACGCCCACCGGCGCGCTGCGCGCCTCCATCAATCTCGGCAACCCGATCCTCGCGAACAGGGACGCCGCCAGTGGCGAGCCGGTCGGCGTCTCGATCGATCTGGCGCGCGCCTTTGCCGATCGACTGGGCGTCAGCGTCGAGCTGGTCGTGTTCGAGAAGGCGGCCGCCTCCGTCGACGCGGTGCGCAACGACAAGGCCGACATCGGCTTCTTTGCCATCGACCCGGCACGCAGCGAAGGCCTGCGCTTCACCGCGCCCTATGTGCTGATCGAAGGCAGCTACCTGGTGCCGGCGGGCTCGGCGATCCGGGACAACGACGCGGTGGACCGGGAGGGGCAGCGCATCGCGGTCGGCAGCGGCAGCGCCTACGACCTCTTCCTCACACGCGAAATCGGGCAGGCGCAAATCGTGCGCGTGCAAGGCGCCCAGGGCGTGATGGAGTGCCTGCGTGCCGGCCAGGCCGAGGTGGCGGCGGGCATTCGCCAGGTGCTCGAAGCCGAGGCCGCCCGCGACGGCGGCCTGCGCCTGCTGCCGGGTCGCTTCATGGTGATCCAGCAGGCCATGGGCACACCCGCCTCGCGYGGTCCCGACGCCGCCGCCGCCCTGGCCGCTTTCGTCGAGGAGATGAAGGCCAGCGGCTTCGTGGCGGAGGCACTGGCCCGGCACCGGGTCCAGGGCGCCAGCGTGGCGCCGGCGGGCTAAGGCCGGCG